>JANXUO010000642.1 GCA_025356245.1 Hymenobacter sp. | reverse complement strand
TTGCCGCCAGGCCGCTTGCGCCGCCCAACCACAACCCCCAACTCATAACTCATAACTCACCCTCCCCTACTCCACCACCACGCGCTTCACCACCAGGGTTTCGCCGTTCAGCAGCTGCAAGGAGTACACGCCGGCCGGCAGCCCGCGCACGTCGAAGCTGGCCGTGCCGCCGGTGGCAGGCAAGCCCAGCGGGCGCTGCCGTACCACCTGGCCCAGGGCATTGAGCAGGGTGGCCGTGGCCGCGCCCAGCAGCCCGGCCGGCACCATCACCGCAAAGGCGCCGTGGGCCGGGTTGGGGTACAGGCCCACCTGCGCGGCCAGGGCCGCGTTGCGGGTGCCCAGCACCGCCTGGCTCACGGCTTCTATCATGTACCGATAGGCTGTGGGGGTAGCAACCGGAGCCGCCGGATTGGCGATGGAAAGGCCGTAGAACGTGTCCGTCCGGCCCGGCTCGTCGGGCTGCGCCCCAAAGGGGTAGTACCGGGTTGAGGGGTCGGTGCCCAGGCCGGCGCCGTACACCTGCACCATGCCCACGTACACCTCGGTGCCGGCGGGCAGCGCCACCGGCGTGCTCAGCGGCAGGCTCACGTAGGCATCGATGTCGGCGGCCGTCACCACGTGGTCGGCCGAGCGGGCCAGCAAGGCGTTGGTCGCCGCGTTCACCACCACTCCGTACACGGTTTGGCCTATCGTGCTGTTGGGGCCAGAAGGCGCTGCGGTGGTAAGGTAGGAGCGCACCTGCGTCACCCTGGCCGGGCTGCCCACGCGGTAGCGGCAGGCCACGGCATCGGGGCCCACGCTGCCGTACCCAGTAGACCGGGCCGTGATGCGCGGGTCGGCGTAGGAAAAGGTCGTGGTGTTGACTTGCTGCGACACACTGCGGCTGTTGTTGGTGTTGAGGCCGTCGGGCGGCACGGTTACGGCGAGCGTGTTGGTGCCGGTGGCCGTGGGCGTGAAGCCGGCAAAGCGCACCGTGGTCGAAGCGCCCGGCGCCAGCGCGGCCACGGTTTGGGTGGTGGCGAAGGCGTTGGCGCCGGTCACGGTCAGCGTCACGGGCAGGTTGGCCAGCACGGCCGAGCCGAAGTTCGTCACCACGGCCCGCACCTCGTGGGGCGCCCCCTGCGGAATGGGCAGCTGCGTGAGCGCGAGCACGGCCGCTATGCCGGCGTCCTGGGCGGGCAAGGTGGCCGGGGCCGTCACGGCCGCTATCATCAGCTTGCTGGCAAATGCCTGCTGGCTCAGGTCAAAAGGAACAAGGACCTGGGTGGTGGAGGCGGCGTAGAACGTACTGGGGCGGCCCGTTCCATCCGGCTGCGTGCCGAGGGCGAAGTACTGGGCCTGGCCGGGCTGGTACGTCTGGGCCAGCCCCACGAAGAAGTCCCGGCCGGCGGGCAGGTTCACCAGCGTGGCAAGCGGAAAGTCCACGTAAGTGTTGATGTCGCCGGCCGATACCACGTAGTCGGCCGAGCGGGCCAGCACGTTGCCGGCCGCGTCGAGCAGCACCCCGAACACGGTTTTGCCCTCCGTTGCGCCGGCCCCGGTGGCCCCGTTCACCAGAAACGCCCGCACCTGCGTCACGTTGAGCGGGATGCTGGTGGCGAAGCGGGAGGCGTGCACGTTGTAGGCGGAGGTGGTGCCGTAGCCCCGCGAGCCCGTCGAGCTATTGCCCGGGTCGGCGTAGGCATAGGTGGTGGCGTTCACCACCTGGGCCACGCTGAGGCTGTTATTGACGTTGTTGTCGTCGGGCGGGGTGCTCACCGTCACCGTGTTGGTGCCGGGGTTGGTGGGCGTGAAGGCCGCAAACGTCACGGCCACCGGCGGCCCCAGGGGCAGCGAGGCAATGGTTTGGGTGGCGGTGTAGGCGTTGGCCCCGCTCACGGTCAGCGTCACCTGGATGTTGGCTTGGTTGGTTGTGCCCCGGTTCACCACCAGGGCCCGCACCGCGTGGGGCGCCCCCTGCGGAATGGGCAGCTGCGTCAGCGTCTGCACCAGCTGGGGCGCCACGTCGTTGGGCATTTGCGCCGAGAAGCGGTACGTGCGGCCCGCATCGGGCAGCACCGTGCTGCGCACGTTGTGCGGGTCGGTGACGTTGACGTAAGCATCGTCGAGGAAGGTGGCCGTACTCCAGACCTGCCGCGACTGCTTGTCGGTCACCACCACGTCGGCCGTGCCCGCGCCTTTCAGGCCCACCAGCACCGTGCGGTAGTCGTCGCGGCCGGCGGCCGTGGCCGGGCCGTACACAAACTCGACCTGCCCGCCCTCGTAGAGCCTGGCCTGAAACGAGAAGTTGTCGTACTGCGTGCCAAGCAGGGCCGGGGTGGTCGAGTTGATGGGGCGGGGCTTGTCCTTCACGTTTTTCCACTGCACCGTGCACACCCGGTTGGGGGCCGTGCCGGTGGTGAGGTAGCGGTACTCGGCCGGGCCGCTGCTGGCCGCCATCAGGTCGGTGGCAAAGGGCATGACCAGGAAGTTATCCGGCCCGGCCAGCGGCCCGCCCGGAAAGGCCATTGGCCCGGTGCCGCCCACCGCCTCCACCTGGGCGTAGGTCAGGAACTGGTTGGCCGCCGACGGGGCCGTGCCCGCCAGACTCAGAAACCCGTTCGTGTTGAGCACAAACGACGACACCCCGCCCGCTACCCCCGCAAAGGGAAAGTTGAAGCCAATGGGCTGCGGGGCCGAGTTGGCATCGTCCTGGTTGGCCGTGGCGATGGCGGTGCCGCCCGTGCCGAGGTCGGTGTAGGTGCCAGCAATGTTTTGGGCGTTGGCGGCGGGCAGGTTGAGCTGGGCGGCGGCCGGCTGGGCCAGCGCCGCGCTCAGGCCCAGCAGCAGCGCCGGGCCGTAGGGAAAGCGAGAAAAAGTGGGCATGGGGGGTTTGGGGGGTTGGTGAATTAAATTACTTGTGCGCCTGGGTGCCTTCGCCCAGCAGGCGGGCCACCTGCGCCTGCAAGGTGCTCCGGCTGGCTTGCTGCCGGAAGGTAGCGCGGCTACTGCACCCGCACCCACACCCCGTCCCAGAGGTACTTCACGGCGTGTACCCCGGCTGTGTTGGCATTTGCCAGCGTCACGCCGGCGGTGTTGTCGGTGTTGGCACCATCAATGGCAGTGGCGGTGGTGGCGCGGTTGTAGATGGTCAGCTCCTGCCCGACCACTTGGCCAGCGGTGGCATCGGGCAAGATGATAGGGTTTGCAAAGCTTCCGTTCTGAACCTTGAACACGCTGTAGGCCACGTCGGCGGCCGTCAGGGTGTAAGTGCTGCCGTTGACCGGGCACACGCGCACGGCCAGGCGCAGGTTGCCGTTCACGTCGAGGGTGGTGCCGGGGGTGGGGGTGCCGATGCCCACGTTGCCGGTGCCGCTCACGGCCAGGTCGGTGGTGAACGCGGTGGGGCTGCCGGGCAGCGCCGTCACGCCCGCGTCCACGCGGCCAATCTCGAAGCCGACGCCGCTGGTGCGCCAGATGCCGCCCGCCCGGCCGCTGTACTTGAGCAGGCCCACGCGGGCGTTGCTTTGGGCATCGACCAGAAAGCCGGTGCCCTCGCCGTTGGTGAAGGCCGAGCCGGCGATTTCCAGCCGCTGGCCGGGGGTGCTGGTGCCGATGCCCACGTTGCCGCCCACGTAGCCGTTGCCGCTGATGTTAAAGTTGCTGCTGGCCTGCTGGGTAGTCGTGTTTTGAATGAAGCTGGCAGCGGCCCCGCTGGCCGTCAGATAATCGGTGCCGGCGGTGGCGGCGCTCACGTTGCCCGCGCCGTCGGCCTTGAGCAGGCCGCTCACCGCGCCCGCCCCGCCTTTGGTAGCGGGCACCACCTGGGCGTAGGTCGTGGCGTTGCCGGCGCTGGTCACGGCCCCGGTCAGGTTGGCGTTGGTGGTCACGGTGGCGGCGTTGCCGGTCGTGTTCTGGTTCAGGGTCGGGAAGCCGGTCAGGCCCGCCGCGCTGCCGGTGGGGGTCAGGTAGTCGGTGCCGGCCACGGCGGCGGCCACGGTGCCGGTGCTGGCCTTGAGCAGGCCGGTGAGGGTGCCGGCCCCGCCTTTGGCATTGGGCACGTTGGCGGCGTAGGTGGTGGCGTTGCCGGTGCTGGTGATGTCGCCGGTCAGGTTGGCCGGGGCGGCGGCGGTGGTTTGCTTGGTGCCGTCGGGAAAGATGAGGCCGTAGCCCAGGCCGGTGGTGCTGATTTTGATGCTGCCAC
>JANXUO010000585.1 GCA_025356245.1 Hymenobacter sp. | reverse complement strand
AGCCAGCGCAGCCAGCGCAGCCAGCGCAGCCAGCGCAGCCAGCGCAGCCAGCGCAGCCAGCGCAGCCAGCGCAGCCAGCGCAGCCAGCGCAGCCGGCCCCGGTTGCCAGTTGGCACACCAACCTGGCCGCCGCCCAAGGCTTGGCCAAAGCCACCCACCGGCCCCTGTTGGCCGTTTTTTCGGGCTCCGATTGGTGCAAGCCCTGCATGCAGTTCGAGCAGGAGGTGTTTGCCCAGCCTGCCTTCACTAAGTACGCCCAGAGCCGCCTGGTGCTGGCGCATTTTGACTACCCGCGTCAGCCGCAAAACCAGCCGTCGGCGGCCCAGCTCGCGCTCAACAAGGCCGCCGGGGCGCAGCTCAACCCCGGCGGCGATTTTCCGCTGGCCGTGCTGGTGTCGGCCGAGGGCCAGGTGCTGGCCCGCAGCGGCTACGTGGCGGGCGGCCCGGCGGCGTTTGAGGCTTGGTTGAAATCGGTGCCGGGAGCGGGCTTTTGAGGCGGGCCAACCCGCGACTTATGGCGCAGGGCTGCTGGGCCGGCCAACATTTTGGGCCAGCCCACGGTATGGTATGGCACGCTCCTCCTACCTCGCCCCATGTCCGACAAAACCCCCGTTTGCCTCTTCTGGCACCGCCGCGACCTCCGCATTCACGACAACGCCGGGCTGGCCGCAGCCCTTGCCAGTGGGCTGCCGGTGCTGCTCTTGTTTATCTACGATTCCGACATCCTCGACCACCTGCCCGAAAAGGCCGATTCGCGCCTCACCTACATCTACGACGAGGTAGAGGGCCTGGCCGCGGCCACCGCCGCGGCGGGCGGCACCTTTTTGGCCCGCTACGGCCAGCCACTGGCCGTGTTTGAGCAGCTGCTCAAGGAGTTCGACATTGCCGCCGTGCACACCAACGAGGATTATGAGCCCTACGCCCGCCAGCGCGACACCGCCGTGGGCGAGCTGCTGGCCCGGCACCGCGTCGATTTCCTGCAATACAAAGACCAGGTGCTGTTTGCCAAGGACGAAATTCTCACCAAGTCGGGCACCGTGCCCAAATTGTTCGGAGCTTACCTGAAGTCTTATCTGGCGCTGCTTGCGCCCGAAATGCTGCACCCCTACGGCTCGGCCGGTGCTTTTGTGCCGGCCAACCTGCACCACGCCAGTGCGACGCTGGCCCAGCGGCCCACCCTGCAAAGTATGGGCTTCGAGCGCGGTGGGCAGCTCACCACCAAGGCCCAGCTGCCGCCCGAAAGCGTGGTGCGCAACTACCACAATACCCGCAACACCCCCGCCAACGAGCGCGGCACCAGCCGCGAGTCGGTGCATTTGCGCTTCGGCACCCTAAGCGTGCGCGAGGTGCTGCGGCAGGCCGAGGCGCTCAACAAAAAGCTCACGTCGGAAATCATCTGGCGCGACTTTTTTATGATGCTGCTCTGGCACTTCCCGCACACGGCCACCGAGAGTTACGACCCCAAGATGCGGCACGTACCTTACCGCAACAACGAGGAAGAGTTCCGGGCCTGGTGCGCGGGCCGCACCGGCTATCCGCTCGTCGATGCCGGGATGCGCGAGCTCAACGCCACGGGTTATATGCCCAACCGCGTGCGCATGACGGTGGCCGGCTTCCTCACCAAGCACCTCTTTATCGACTGGCGCTGGGGCGAGAAGTACTTCGCCGACAAGCTCTTCGACTACGACATGGCCAACAACGTCGGCAACTGGCAGTGGATGGCCGGCACCGGCGCCATTTCAGCCCCCTGGTTTCGGGTGTACAGCCCCGAAAGCCAGCTCGAAAAGGTGGACCCGGAACTGAAATACGTGAAACGCTGGGTGCCCGAAGTGGGCACGGCAGCCTACGGTAAACCCATCGTGGACCACAAGTTTGCCCGCGAGCGGGCCGTGGAGGCCATCCGCGCCGCCCGCAACGAAACGGCGTAGCGCGGACTTTGCAGTCCGCGTTGCTGAACCCTACCCCTACCCGCCCGGTTACATTCGCATGGAAAAAGAAACCATCAAAGCCGCCTACCTCGCTTACGTCCTCAAAAAAGGACGTCCCCCGCAATCAGTTTTTAAACTGACTGAACAGCTGGGCATTGCCGAGGAAGCATTTTACCGGCACTACGCCAACTTCGACCTCATCGACCGCGAGCTGTGGGCCGACTTCGGCCGGCAGGCCCGCGCCACGGCCGCCGCCGAGCCCGTGTACGAGGGCTACGGCAGCCGCGAAAAACTGCTGGCCTTTTACTATACCCTGCTCGAAATTCTCAAACACAACCGCTCCTACGCTCTGCAAAGCCTGCGCCGCTCCCTCTCGCGGATGCCCGGTTTCTCGCCGCGGGTACTGGACGATTTCCGCCAGGATTTTGAGTTTTTTGTGACCGATTTGCTGCGCGATGGCCGTGGCAGCGGCGAAATTCCTACCCGCCTGGTGGTGCAGGACGGCTACCCGCGTTTTTTTTGGCAGCAGATGCTATTCGTGCTGGGCTTTTTTGCCAAGGACGATACCGCCAACTTCGAGCGCACCGACGCCGCCGTGGAAAAAGCCGTCACCCTGAGCTTTGACTTGGTGGGCCGCAACACGCTCGATTCGGCCATTGATTTTGTGCGGTTTTTAGTACGGCGGTAAGTTATTGAATTTCAAATGCACTGGCGCGGGTTTAGGCTGCGCTCAAACTCGCGCCAGCGCATTCCTCATCCTTCGTTCTTCATTAAAAACCAGTGTCCGAACTCCCCACCAGTAAAGTAGCCCGCGCGGCCCGCTTTGCCCGCACCGGCCTCAACGTGGGCGCCAACTACGTGAAGCACTACGCCAAGCGGGCGGTGGGGGCCGAATCAAGTACCGAAAACCTGCACCAAGCCAACGCCGCCGAGCTGTACGGCACCCTGAGCGAGCTTAAAGGCTCGGTACTGAAAGTGGCGCAGATGCTGGCGATGGAGAAAAATATGCTACCTCCTGCGTATGCCAACCAGTTTGCCCAAGCCCAATACAACACCCCGCCGCTGTCGGGGCCACTGGTGGTGAAAGCGTTTCGGGACGCGTTTGGCCGTTCGCCGTTTGAGGTGTTTGACACCTTTGACGTGGCCGCCCGACAGGCGGCCAGCATCGGGCAGGTGCATTTTGCCCAGAAAAACGGGGCCGACCTCGCCGTGAAGGTGCAATACCCCGGCGTGGCCGCCAGCATCAAGTCCGACATCAACCTCGTGAAACCCATTGCCCTGCGCATCATGGGCCTTGCTGAAGCTCAGGTACGCCCTTACTTGGAGGAAGTGGAAACCCGCCTACTCGAAGAAACCGACTACGCCCTAGAGCTGCGACGCGGGCAGGAAATGGGCCAGCGCTGTGCCCACCTACCGCACCTGCAATTTCCCCGGTACTACCCCGAGCTTTCGGCCGCCCGCATCCTGACCATGGACTGGCTGCCGGGCCAGCACCTCAAAGAGTTTCTGGCCACCGGGCCGTCGCAAGCCGTTCGCAATCAGCTGGGCCAGGCATTGTGGAATTTCTACCAGTTCCAGCTCAACGAACTGCACGAAGTCCACGCCGACCCGCACCCCGGCAACTTCCTGCTGCGGGCCGAGGCCGGCGGCACCGTGGCCGTGCTGGATTTTGGCTGCGTGAAAACCGTGCCCGCCGACGTCTATCAGCTGTTTGTGGACTTGCTGGCCCCCGCTACCTTCGCCGACCCCACCCGCCTCGAAGCTCTGCTGACCCAAGCCGATGTGCTGCGCCCCAACGACGCGCCCGAAAAACGCGCCCTCTACCTCCGCACCCTGCACGCCTCGCTGGAATTAGTGGGCCGCCCCTTCCGCAGCGCTACCTTCGACTTCGGCGATGCCGATTATCTCAAAGCCCTCTACACCCTGGGCGACGACCTGATGGCCGACCCCGAGCTGCGCAAACAGCGCGAGCCACGCGGCTCGGCCCACTTCATCTACCTCAACCGCACGTATGTCGGGCTTTTTGCGCTCCTGACCGAATTGCGGGCTGTGGTGCAAACGGGGACTACCGCCTGAGTTTTACCTTTACCCATCCCCAATCCTCGCTGGGAATCGTTCCGGCATTTTACTCTTTTCCCATGAAAAAGCTACTTCTTTTTGGCGCTGCTCTGCTAGGCTTCGCTTCCTCGGCCTCGGCCCAAACCAAAATGGCCAGCTGCTGCGCCCGGCCGGCCGCCACCGAAGCCTTTGCCATGCTGGCCACCGACAAGGATTTTTCGGGCGGCCACGACGCACCGCTGCCCTACGAATACACCGGCACCGGCGAGATGATTGAGTTCGCCACGCCCGATGGCGGCAAGGGCAAGGCTTTCGAAATCAAAAGCGCCACGCCCAGCACCAAGTACCTGTTCGTCATCCACGAATGGTGGGGGCTGAATGATTATATCAAGAAGGAAGCCGCCACCTACGCCACCGAATTGCCAGGCGTAAACATCATTGCGCTCGACCTTTACGACGGCAAAATTGCCACCACGCCCACCGAAGCCGGCGAGCGCATGCAGGAAGTAAAAACTGAGCGCGCCACTGCCATCATTCAGGGAGCGCAGGCGTATGCGGGGCCGAAGGCCCAGTTCGCCTCGGTGGGCTGGTGCTTTGGTGGCGGCTGGAGCCTGCAGGCCGCCCTGCTCGGCGGCAAGCAAACCGCTGGCTGCGTGATGTACTACGGAATGCCCGAGAAAGATGTAGCCAAACTTAAAACCCTGAATTCGGACGTGCTGGGCATCTTTGCCGTGCAGGACAAGTGGATAAACCCCGCCGTGGTGGCCCAATTTAAGGGCGACATGGCGGCGGCCGGCAAAAAGCTCACCGTGCGCAGCTACGATGCCGACCACGCCTTCGCCAATCCTTCCAATCCGAAGTACAACCGCACGTTTGCGGCCCAGGCGCACACACTGGCCGTTACGTACTTAAAAGGGAAATTCTCGTCGGCGGCCCCCAAACGCGGCTCGCACGGGGCACGCAAGGGCTAATCTCCTCCCCCGGTTGCCCCTTTCGTTAAAAAAGCCTTCTTGCGCAAAGAAGGCTTTTTTTATTCTCCGGCAACCCAGCTTTTGCAGTGCACAAAAACACTAAACCAAGCTACCTGCTGATTTTTTCGGTCAGCGCAGCCATTTTGCCGACAAAGCGCTTTGCAAGCCAAGCCAACGAATATGACTAGTTAGCGGTAGATTTGTTTATCGTTCATTTTTTAACGCCAAAACCCCGCTTTTTCTCATGATTAAACAATTTACTTTCTTACTGACGGCCTTTGTTTGGCTAACGGCCTTTGGTGGCTTTGGCCAGGCCGCTTTCGCTCAGCAAGCCCCCGCCCTAACCGGACCGGGCCAAACCGACCCCGGCTACGTCGCCCGCAAGCTGCGCCAAGTTGCCCCGGCCACTACTGGCAGCGCCGGCAGCCCGCAGCACCGCAGCATCGAGCCGCCCGGCCACCCACTGCCCGACTGCTACGAGACGCTCGATAAAACGACTTACACGCCCTTACCGCGCAACGACGACGATTCGTACGGCCCTATCAATCTAGGCTTTACTTTTTACTTGTTTGGCACGGCGTATCAATCGGTGTACCTCAACACCAACGGCAACATCACCTTTGCGGCACCCTACAGCGCCTTTACCGCCTCCGGGTTTCCCATCAGCACCCCCATGATTGCGCCCTTCTGGGCCGATGTGGACACCCGCGCCCCCGCCACCGGCAACCGGGGCAACGTGTGGTACCACCTCTACAGCGACCGGCTGGTGGTGACCTGGGACTCGGTGGGGTACTTTGCCCGGCAAACCACTTTGCGTAACAACTTTCAGCTCACCATTTTTGCAAATGCGGGCGGGCTGCTGAACGAAGACGTCGTATTTGCCTACGGCGATATGCAGTGGACAACCGGCGGTGCCTCCGGCGGCTCGGGCGGCTTTGGCGGCACCCCCGCCAACGCGGGCATCAACGAGGGCGGCGGCGGCGGCCGTTACACTCAAATTGGACGCTTCAACCTGGATGGCAATGCTCACGCCGACAACGTATCGGATAGCGGCATCGACTACCTTGACTACAAATGCTTTGGCTTTAAAGTGTTTAGCGCGGGTAACCAGCCGCCGGCCGTGGCAGGCCTGCCGCAAAGCGGCGCCATCACCGTAAACCAAGGCCAAACCGTGAACCTGAACCCACAGTTTACGGGGCCAGAGCCTGGCCAGACCGTAACGGTGAGCACCTCGTTGGGCGGGCTTTGCAACGCCACGGCCATCACCGGCCCCGGCACCAACCCCGTGGTGGCCTTTGCGGTAACTGGCAGCGCCTGCAACATTGGTACGCACACTGTTACGTTTACAGCAACTGACAATGGCTCGCCCGTGTTGAGCAGCACTTACACGCTAACGGTGGTGGTAAACCCCGCCCTCACTGGGGCCGTGTGGGACGGCGACCTCGACACCGACTACCTGACCGCCGCCAACTGGGTGGGCGACGTGCTACCCCAGCCCGCCGACAGTGTGCGGATACCCGGCACTGCCCCGCGCTTTCCGGCGCTGACCGGCCAGGCCACAGCGGGGAATTTCCGGGTGCAGGCCGGGGCCAGCATGGCCGTAGCGCCGGGCTCGGAGCTGACCCTCAACGGCTACCTGTACAGCGGCGGCCCCGTAACCGGAATCGGCACCATAGCCCTGACGGGCAGCATCCGGCAGGCCATTGGTGGCCCGCAAGGCATTGCCATTGGTACGCTAAACGTAGGCCCGGCCGGGGCTTTGCAGCGCAGCGGCCTCATCATCAGCCGCGTACTCGACTTGACGGGTGCCCTTACCACGGCTGGATTCCCCTGTTTACTGACCTCCGACGCTCAGGGCACGGCGATGGTCATCAACCGGGGTACGGGCCGCCTGGTGGGCAGCGCCACGGTGCAACGCTACCTCAACCCCGGCCCGAACGCTGGCCTGGGGTACCGCCACTTGAGTGCGCCGGTTGACGACCAAACCGTTAACTCGCTAACCAGTGCCCTGTTTCAGCCGGTAGTGAACTCGGCCTACAACTCGGTGGGCAACTCGGTTACACCGTTCCCTAACGTCTTCTCCTACAACCAATCAACTGTGACGCGGAGCGGACGCCCAGGGGCAACCGACTTCGACATGGGCTGGCGCTGCCCCCCCACGTTGGGTACCCCCCTGGCCGATGCTGTGGGCTATACGCTGAACATGCCAGCCACCAGCGCCGCCAACACTTTGGCTACCATGAGTTTTACTGGTGCGTTGCACAATGGCCCGTTTGCCTCGGGAGCGCTGCCGCGCGGCTCCCAAACCGAGAGTGGCTGGCACCTGCTGGGCAACCCTTACCCCGCCCCTCTCGACTGGACGGCTGCTTTTGCCGGGGCTACCGGCTTGGAGAATTCCGTGTACGTTTTTAAATCAACAGGCCAGTACACAGGTGCTTACGAGTCGTTTGTGAACGGCATCGGAACGGCCCGCTACATTGGCAGCTGCCAGGGCTTTTTTGTGCGCACCGCAGCGGCGGGCAGCCCCGGCAGCCTCAACCTCACCAATGCCGCCCGCGTGAGCACCTATCGCAACCCCGACGTACGCCGCGCCGCGCCCGGCAGTACCCCAATAGCCGACCAGCGCCCCCAGCTGCGCCTGCAACTGGCTGGCACCAGCGGCAGCCCCGAAACTGCCTACGTCTATTTTGAGCGCGGTGCCACCCCCGGCTTCGATGCCCGCTACGATGCCCACAAGCTACTGGGCGGCGAAGCGCTGTACTTGGCTACTGGCCCCAGCGCCGACCAGGCTCTTAGCATCAATGGCTTGCCTGCCCTTACCACTACCGGGGCCGCGGTGCCACTGCTGATGTACCTGCCGCGCCCCGGCACCTTCATCCTCACCCTAGCCGACTGGCAGAACCTCCCTGGCACGTTTTCAATTCAGCTCGAAGACCGCCTGCTGGGCCAGTGGCTCGACCTGCGCCGCCAGCCGGCCTATGCCTTCCAAACCGCCACTGCCGATGCTTGCGGGCGCTTTGTGCTGCACGTAGGCCAGCAGCGCAACACGCTAGCCAACAACAACAACACCCTATCAGCCGAGGCTGTGTCGCTCTGGCCTAACCCGGCCAGCAGCACCGTGAACATATCGGTGAGCCTGCCCGGCACGGCCAGCGCCGAACTTCTGAAAATCACCCTTCTGAACCTACTGGGCCAGCCCGTACGCACTTTGTCGGTGCCGGTGCGCCAGGGCAGCGCCGTTATAACATTGCCATTGGATGGTTTGGCACCTGGTGTTTACGTACTGCGCGGGCAATCTGCCACAGCTTCCTTTGCCCGTAGTCTGGTAGTAAAGTAATTTTTTGTCTGAATTATCACAAGAAACGCCCGCTGGAGTAATTTCAACGGGCGTTTCTTCTGGTCTCAAAGCCGTTGCTGCCGGATGGGCTACTTCCCGACTTTGTCATAGCCCATGCTCAGATTGCTGGTGTTGAAACCTGTTACCACTACTTTCACGGTACCTTCCTGGGTACTGCTGTTGAGTAACAACGCCCGCGAGCCAGCCCCGAAGCTTAGTTCGGCTTTCTGGCCCGGTGCCAGGGTGCCAGGGTGCCAGGGTGCCGCGCTCCAGCACTACGCCTTTGCCGGTAAGCTCGCGGGCCTGAATGGACACTGGGCCGGTGTTTTTAGCCACCACCTTAAAACCCAGCAGCTGCCCGCCGCCCAGCTGGAACTGCTGCCCGGCCGGGATGGTGAGCGTGGACGTAAGCGAGGGCCGGAACGAAAGCAGCGGTACGACAACGACCAGCAGCAACAAGCTCAACAAACGGCGCAAAAAATTGGCGTTCAGAGTTAAAGTAAAAGTTTTCGAGAAACCACGAGAGAAGATTAACGTTTTCATAAAAGAATTTAAAGGTTTAGGGGTGAATTATTTTGAGTCGCTCGAATGGGTTGGGTCGGGCGTTTCGGGCGGGATGGTCGTTTGCTGCGCCGGCTTGTAGGTCATGCTCAGGTTGGTGTCGCCGGTGATGGTCAAATCCATGTTGGCAGCGGTGCGGCTGGGGTTGAGCAGCACCGCCGTGGAGCCAGCTAAAAAACGTAACGCTCCCCTTTGGCCCGGTGCCAAGATGGCTTTGCCAAAAATGCCGCCGTTCTTGGGCCGCTCACGGATTTCGACCGGCACCGTACCGATATTTTTGGCCGCTACCCGGAAAGCCCCGCGCTGGTCGCCGCCCAAGATGAGCGGCGTCAAGCGCGCTAGCAGCCCAACCTTTGGTACTAAAATGCAGCGGCAGGGCTTGGCGTTGCAGCCCGTGCTGCCAGCCCAGGTCGTAGGCTGCGGCTGCCGCAAAGCAAGCCACGTAGGCCAGCAAAGGCAGCAGGTGCCGGCGTTGCCCACGCCATTTAAAATCTTGATTGACAGAACTTGAAAATACAAGTACAGCACCGGCCCCAATCCCAGCTACGGCCGCCACGGCACGTAAAACATCAGCGTCGAGTACCCATCGTGGCTGTCGTACCACGCGGCGAAGCCCAGCATCCACTGCGTCATGGGCAGTGTTGTCAGCAGCAGCAGCAGCAACGCCAGCAGCCCATCGACAGGCCGTCTTTGCCGCCACGCTCACAGTCCCAAGTGGGTAGTCAGCGCCAAGCCCGGCACCACAAAAGGCAACAGCAACGCACTGTGCGCATTAAAATTAAATAGCATGAGGCGAAGTTACTGATGTGTCGGGGCTCGTCTCCGAAGGTTAACAGCTAGCTACTTATACTCATCGCGGATTGAAATACGGAAAATCAGGTGGTCGTAGAGACGCGACCCTTCGCGTCTCAGCGTTGAACAGCTGCCACAACCAACGCGAGAAGACGCAAAGGGTCGCGTCTTTACGATTTCGCAAACCGCTTCGCGACGAGCATAATCAAGCCGCCAAGCGCCACGCCCCTGCCGCACTCAGCGCGGCTACGCAATCAGCCAGCACGGCCAAATTGGGCAGTACAAAGTACTGGTTTTGAAAACGACTGTCGCGTACCGTTGTTTGCAGCACCTGCGTTAGGTCAAACTCCAGGCGCGGCGTACCGGCGTCGATGCAGTGGTGAATTTCGCCGGCCGACGACAGCAGCCCGGCGCCGTACAGGCGGGGCTGGCCCTCGTGCTGCACCAAACCAAACTCAGCTGTGAAGAAATACAGCGCCCACAGCTGCTGCCGGCCCACGGCATCGTGCGGGGCCAGGGCCAGGGCCGCTAGCCCGAGTTGGTGCAGAAAGTCAGCAAATCCGGCGTCGAGCAGCATGGGCACGTGCCCAAACAGGTCGTGAAATAGGTCAGGCTGGGGGCTGAAATCAAAGTCGCGCATGGTCCGCAGCCGCGTCATCACCGGAAATTGCCGCTGCGCCAGCCGCTCCAAAAACAGCGCCTGGCTTACCGGCTGCCCGTACGGCAACAGCTGCCAACCGCTGAGCTGCTGCACTTCGGCGCTCAGCTCGGCCAGGTCGGGGATGGTGTTGCGGCCCAGGCCCAGCTGCTCCAAGCCCTGGCTAAAGGCCGGGGCGGCCCGCCGGTGCAGCAGGGCGCGCTGCCGGTCGAAGAGGATTTTCCAGACCAGTTGGTCCTGGGCCGAATAGGTGGCGGTGCGGGGCTGTAGAAACATAGCGAATTGACGAGTAAGTGACCAGCGAGCAAAAAAAAGCCCGGCTTCCTTTACGGAACCGGGCTTAACATTCAGGTTTTCAGCGAAAGGGCGTCATGCGCGTTGCTCTCGTGATGCCAAATGCGGCCCGGCCTCCACCCCATAAGGGCGAGTGAGTACCGGCATAAAGCAATTGGCGCGTTTGGTTAACATCTGAAGGCGAAGGCAGGAAAATAAGTTAACTATTGGCCCGGCAGCAGCGGTTATTCCAACTCGTTTCGGAGGGCAAACACGCGCCGCAGGTTGCGGATAAGCCGCGCCGATTCCTCAAAATCCAGGGTTTGCTGGCCGTCGGAAGCAGCAGTTTCGGGCGTTTCGTGGGCCTCGTACACAATGCCATCGGCCCCGGCCAGCACGGCCGCCAACGCCATGGCGGGCACGTGCTCGCGCAGCCCAATGCCATGGCTGGGGTCCACGATGACGGGCAGGTGACTTTTCTCCTTGAGGATGGGCACGGCATTCAAATCCAGGGTGTTGCGACTAGCGGTTTCAAACGTGCGGATGCCGCGCTCGCACAGCATCAGCCGCTCGTTGCCCGCCGAAAACACGTATTCAGCCGACGACAGCAGCTCCTCAATCGTGCCCGAGATGCCGCGCTTTATCAGCACCGGCTTATCAACGCCCCCCAGAGCATCGAGCAGGTTAAAGTTCTGGGTGTTACGGGCGCCCACCTGAAATACGTCCACGTAATCGTGCATTTCCTCCACCTGCGAAACCTGCATCACCTCGGTCATTATTTTTATGCCCCGCGCCCGCGCCAGCCGATGAAAATCGCGCAATCCCTCCAGCCCCAACCCCCGAAACGAGTACGGCGACGAGCGTGGCTTAAACACCCCGCCCCGCATCAGCCGCACGTTGTTGGCCACCAAATGCGCCATTACTTTCTCCATTTGCGCTTCGCTTTCAATGCTGCACGGGCCGGCGCAAATAGCCAGCCCACCCTCGCCAATCTGCACCCCATCGCCGAGGTCAACCAGCGTGGGGCGGGTGCGCCACTTGCGGCTAACCAACTTGTAATCATCCGATACGTGGTGCACATCGCGCACGCCAGGCAGCTGCCCGAGGCGACGAATATCAACTTCGGCTTTGCCAATGCCCACCAGGTAATGCGCGTATTGGGTATTGACTTCGGTGGTTTTGTAGCCCAGCGCGGCCAGGGCCGCCACTATGGGCGCGGCCGGAGCCGCAGTGTCGAGTTGTATTATCATGAAGCGTTGCGCTTGTTAGTTGCCGTGCAGTAATTATTTATTGATTTTCAGCGGCTTGTCGCAGGTTCAGCACAAATTCCGCCGCTGCGGCCGGGGCGTCGTCGGCCCCGGTAATTGCCTGAATCAGGGCCGAGCCAACGATGGCACCCTCGGCGTGCTGCCAGGCGTGGGCCAGCGCCGCCCCGCTGCCAATGCCGAAGCCGATGAGGCGCGGGTTGCGCAACCCCATCGCAGCAATACGTTCGAAGTAAGTGGCTTGCGCACCGGCATCCGTTGGTGTAGTACCGCCCGTGGTGCCGGGACCAGATACGAGGTACAGAAATGCTTCGCTCAGGGCGTCGAGCTGCCGGATGCGGGTTTCGCTGGTTTGCGGCGTTATCAAAAATACCGGGCGCAGGCCGTAGCGGGCAAATGTTTCGGCGTAAAGCTCTTGGTATTCAGCCAGCGGCAGGTCGGGCAAAATCAGCCCGTCCACCCCCACCTCGGCGGCCGCTTGGCAAAACGCCTCCAGGCCAAATTGCAGCACCGGGTTCAGGTAGCCCATCAGCAATACCGGCGTGGTGGGCAAGTGCTGCCGCAAATTTTGTAATTGCCCAAACAGCACCCGCAAATTCATGCCGTTGGCCAACGCAGCCGCGCTGCTGCGCTGGATAACCGGCCCATCGGCCAACGGGTCCGAAAAAGGCATGCCTATTTCCAGGATATCGGCTCCGGCGGCAACCAATGCGCGGGCAATGGGCATGGTATCAGTCAGAGCCGGAAACCCGGCCGTGAAATACATATTCAACACTTTTTTTTGGGGCTGAAAAACGTCAGTTAAGCGACTCATATTTGCGTTATTTTTGAAGCCAAATTTGTACCGTGCAGCTCCAGCTTGGCGAAATTTAAATTTTGCGTTACGCAATGCTCAAGCCTTCCATATTTTTTAAATACGTGTCCAAATCCTTGTCGCCGCGGCCCGATAAATTTACGACCACTACGTCCGATTTCGCTAAATTTAAATCACCCAGAACAGCCAGGGCGTGGGCTGTTTCCAGGGCCGGAATGATGCCTTCGAGTCGCGAGCATTCGCCCACGGCCCGCAGGGCGTTGGCGTCGGTCACGGCTTTGAATTCGGAGCGGCCTACCGCCCCGAGGTAGGCATGAAGCGGGCCGATACCGGGATAGTCGAGGCCGGCGCTGATGGAATAAGGCTCGGTAATTTGCCCGTCCTGGTCTTGCATAAGCAAGGTGCGGCTGCCGTGGATGATGCCCGCCGTGCCCAGCACCGAGGTAGCTGCCGAATGGCCCGAATGCACCCCCAGCCCAGCGGCCTCCACCGCCACCAGGCGTACCGTCGGCTCGTCCAGAAAGTGGTAAAAAGCCCCGGCCGCATTGGAGCCGCCGCCCACGCAAGCCACTACGCAAGCCGGTAATTCAGAGCCTGTAACGGATAAAAGCTGCGCCCGCATCTCGGCGCTAATGACGCTTTGCAGCCGCGCCACCAGGTCGGGGTACGGATGCGGTCCCACCACCGAGCCGATGATGTAATGGGTATCGACGGGGTTGGCAATCCAGTCGCGAATGGCCTCGTTGGTAGCATCTTTCAGGGTTTGGCTGCCGCAGGTAACGCGGCGTATTTCGGCCCCGAGCAGGCGCATACGGGCCACGTTGGGGGCTTGGCGCTCAATGTCCGTCGCGCCCATATACACCACGCAAGGCAGGCCCATCAGGGCGCATAC
>JANXUO010000552.1 GCA_025356245.1 Hymenobacter sp. | reverse complement strand
GTTTGGTTTGGTGCAGCGCTTTGTGGGATAACATGAAAGTTCTTCCCATGCTCTACCTCATTCCCACGCCCCTCGCCGACGATACGGCCCCGCAAGTGCTGCCGCCGCAAGTGGTGGAGGTAGTGGGGCAGCTCACGTATTTTTTGGTGGAGAACCTGCGCACTGCCCGCCGCTTTGTGAAGGCCGTGGCGCCCGGCCGCGTTATCGAGGAACTGCGCTTTGTGCTGATTGACAAGGACTCGACCGCAGCCGCCGTGCGGGCCGCGCTGGAGCCGCTGCTGCGCGATGGCATTTCGGCGGGCGTGCTGTCGGAAGCTGGCTGCCCCGGCATTGCCGACCCTGGCGCGGCTCTGGCGGCCGAAGCCCACCGGCTGGGCCTGCGCGTGCGGCCGCTGGTGGGCCCGTCATCGCTGCTGCTGGCCCTCATGGGTTCAGGGCTTGACGGTCAGCGGTTTGCATTTCACGGCTACTTACCCATCGAGCGCCCTGCCCGCGCTGCTGCCATCCGCGCCCTGGAGCGCGACGCGCAACAGCGCCAGCAAAGCCAGCTTTTCATCGAAACGCCCTACCGCAACGCGGCGCTCTTCACCGACTTGCTAGCTCAACTCCAGCCCGGCACCCACCTCTGCGTGGCGGCCAACCTCACCGCCCCCGACGAGTTGCTGCGCACCCTCCCCATCGCCGAATGGCGCCGGCAGCCCGCCCCCGAACTGCACAAAGTGCCCACGGTGTTTATTCTGCTGTGAGATGTTGAATGCTGACGCACATAAAAAAAGGAGCGCAGCCTCTATGGGCCACGCTCCTTTTTTTTAGTCGGACGCAGAACTGAAATACAAGCTGTTGCCAACTCGACCCTCAACATTCAACCCTACTTAATCATGTCCACCTCCGCCTTAATCATGGCGTTGTAGCGGCGGCCCGAGCCGTTGGCCAGCGTCAGCAGGTTCCAGCCCTTGCCGATGGTGTAGCTCCAGGTGCGCGACTCCTTGAACTCGAACGTCGGACGCATAATTTGGCCGTAGGGCGTGTAGTTGTCCATGAAGTTGGTAGTGTAGAACTGGTCGCCGCCCACAATCCACTCCATGGCCACGAAGAAGCCTTCTTCGGGGGCCACGATGTTGTAGGGCAGCATGTCGATGGTGTACCACTGCCCGCCGCCGGGGGCCGACACCACCACGTTGTCGGTGAGCAGGTCGGTGTTAGGGGCGTTGTAGTTGCCGTCGGCTTTGTAGATGCGCACGCGGAAGGGTTCGCGGGGAAAGCCGTTTTCGCCGATGTAGAACGAGACGGTGCGCACGTTGCCGAGCTTCTTCTGCTTGTCGTTTTTGACAAAAAAGGCGTACTGGCTGCCGGGCAGGCCCTGAATCATGCCTTCGCCGGGCGTGTTGGCCTTGGAGCCCATGACCAGATTCTTCACCTTGCCGTTTACCACTTTCACATCACCCAGGGCAACGACGCGCTTTTGTAGTTCGATAATCAGGTCTTCGGTGGCACCGCGCTTGATGAGGGTGGCTTTGCGCCCGTAGCCCAATGTCATTACTATCAGCGAGTCCTGGTTGCTTTTTTCGAGCCCGGCCAGCTGAAAGTAACCGTATTCGTTGGTAAGGGCACCCGTCCCCTCTTCGTGCAGGCCGATAGAGGCAAACGGCACGGGGTCTTTGGTTTGGGCATCAACCACGCGGCCGGTGATGCGGTTTTCCTGAGCTTGGGCCACCGAAACCAGCGACAACAGAAAAACGAAGCAAGCGAGTATGCGAACAAACATAGCTAATGGGGTAGGAACGCAAGAGTAGCCCACAAATTTACAAGTTATGGGCTACCATCGTGCAAAATCGAAAATAAAAGTGTTGCAAAGGTGCAGGAAGCGTTAGCAAGCGCTGGTGTAAATCGTCAGAATTGCCTGCTCACTGGCTGAATCGCGGGAGTTCGTCTGCGAAGACAATTCTGTCAGGCAGTGAAGTTAGTAGCTCCGGGTAAAACTACCAACAATTAACGGATGAAATTACGCCGATAACAAATAACGCGCCACTATTATACTAACAAAGTTGCTGAAAATAACGCCCGTAGCTACTCGATTATCAAAAGAACCACCTGCTTTTCGTGGCCGGGGCTGCGGGCCAGCCAGCCGCCAGGGCTGGCGCTGCGTCCAAAAGCAATGCTTATTCTTTAATTATTCGCCTTTAAATGCCTTTAGAAAACCCCATGCCGGCGGGCACCAGCCCAGTATTTGTCGGCCCCTGCAAACCATAAGAACTCAATCGCTAACTTGCCGCCTAAAATGCCGGGCGGTTTTATTAGTACTAGCAGAATGATGAAACGGTTGATTGGGGCCAGCGCCCTGCTGATTTTCTTGGGAGTAGGGCCGGCAGCAGGCCAGCAAAAAACCCGTGCGCAGCCAATGGATGGCGCCGCCACGCACCCGGCTAACGGAGCGGCAGCACCCCCAACCTCCGTGGTGCCCAAGCCCGTAGCGGCGCGGGCCGATACGACCCAGGTGCGACTGGGTGGCCTCTGGAAAGGACCGCTGAAGGTGCTGGGCGGCAAGCTCGACCTCACCATCAGCGTAGTACCCCTGGCGGGGGGTGCCTACTTTGCAGCCCTCGACGTGCCGGCCCAGCGGGTGAGCCGCCTGGCCACCGAGGTGCGGGTGCGCGGCGACTCAGTGCTGATGGACGTGCCCGAGGCCGACAGCCGCTACCGGGCGCGGTTTTATGCCGATTCAAACCAATTGGCTGGCATCTGGACGCGGGCGGGCGTGGCCACGCCGGTGCGCCTGCGCCACTCACCCATGCCCTTGGCTGACCCCGCCGCCAACCGCCTCACGCCGCCTTACCGCGAGGAGGAAGTGGTGTTCAGCAACCCGGCCTCGCGCCAGCTGCTGAACGGCACGTTTTCGGTGCCTGCCGGACCGGGGCCATTTCCGGCCGTAGTGCTGGTGACCGACGCCGGCCCCCAAAAGCGCGACGGCACGGTGGGCGGCTACCGCTTGCTGGGCTCGTTGGCCGATTACCTTACCCGGCGGGGCGTGGCTGTACTGCGCTTCGACGACCCCGGCGCGGGGCCCTCGGCCGCCGGTCAGCCACTGGCCGGCACGCTGGCCCAACGCACCGCCGACGTGCACGCGGCCATTAATTTTTTGCGCACCCGCCTCGAAATAAAAATTAACCGCATTGGCGTGGTGGGCCACGGCGAAGGAGCCAACGTGGCCCTGCTGACGGCGGGCCAGGCCCTGCCGCCCGCATTTGTGGTGGCGCTGGCCCCCTACGGCCGGCCGGGCCAGCAAACCCTGCTGCAGCAGTACGTGGACGACCTCAAGGCCAAAAGCACCGACCCCGCTATTGTGGCCGCCCGCTACGACCGACAGCGCACCATGTATGACATCATCCGGCAAAGCTCGCCGCAACAAGCGTCGGCTATTGTGGCCAACATGATGCGCCAGGACGATGCTGCCCTCGACCCCGCGGCGGCGCGCACGGCCGCTGCGGCCTTCCTCTCGCCGGCCAAGCGGTCCTTCCTCAACTTCGACCCCATTGCCACCCTCGACTTAGTGGAGTGCCCCGTACTGCTGATGACCGGCACCCTCGACACCGAAACCCCCGCCGACCAACACCTCACGCCCATCGAGAAAGAACTTAAAAGCACCAACCACAACGTAGTAGCCAAGCGCATTGTGGGTGCCAACCACCTCTTTCAACCCCCGGCCGCCGAATGGACGATGCTCGACGGCGTGATGAAACCCATTTTTTCGCCCGTTGCCCAGGAAGCCATGCGCGAGTGGATTATGGGGTTGAAGAAGTAGGAAATTAGGGATTTGGAGGGTTAGAGGCTTGGTTTTAGGTGTTGAGTATTGGGTGTTCGGTATTGGGCTTTTGGTATTGGGTGTTCGGTAGAGTAAAAACCAAGAATCCAACACCTAACACCAAAAGCCGAACACCCGATACCAAAAATCGGATACCAAAAACCAAAAAACCAATCACTTCCCCCCCTTAATCATGTCCACTTCGGCCTTAATCATGGCGTTGTAGCGAAGGCCGTCGCGGTTGGCGGCGGTGATGAGGTTCCAGCCGCGGCCGATGGTGTAGTTCCAGGTACGCGACTCCTTGAACTCGTAAGTGGGGCGCATAATTTGGCCGTAGGGCGTGTAGTTGTCCATGAAGTTGGTGGCGAAAAATTTATCGCCGCTGACCACCCACTCCATGGCCACGAAGAAGCCTTCTTCGGGGGCCACGATGTTGTAGGGGGTCAAATCGACGGTGTACCACTGCCCGCCGGTAGGGGCCGACACCACGACGTTCTCGGTGAGCAGGTCGGTGTTGGGGGCGTTGTAGTTGCCGTCGGCCTTGTAGATGCGCACGCGGAAGGGCTCGCGGGGGAAGCCGTGGTCGCCGATGTAGAACGAGACAGTGCGCACGTTGCCGAGCCTCTTCTGCTTGTCGTTTTTGACAAAAAAGGCGTACTGGCTGCCGGGCAGGCCCTGAATCATGCCTTCACCGGGCGTGTTTTCGCGGGAGCCGAGGCCCAGGTTTTTTATTTTGCCGCTCTGCACCGTCACGCCTTTGAGGGCGATGGCCCGTTTGGGCACCTCAATCACCAGGTTTTCGAGGTCCACGCCCCGCTTCACGGCAATGGCGCGGCGGTGGTAGCCCAGGGCCATGATGAGCAGGGTATCCTGGTCAGCTTTGGTGGGGGCGGGCACCATGAAGAGGCCGTGTTCGTTGGTAAGGGCCCCTACTTGCTCATCTTTCAGGCCAATGGAGGTGAAGGGTAGCGGTTCCTTGGTGTCTTTATCGACAACGACCCCCTTGAGCTGGGCCACCTGGGCCTTGGTAGGGCGGGCAGCAAAGCACAAGAATAATCCTATTAAAAGTAAGCGTTTGTTCATAGGAAAGGGGGTAGCAACAGGCATCTTCACAAATAGCGGCCCGAAAGTTATCGGAAAATATCGGTAGCTACAACGATTACCTTTTGGGGACCGGAAAAATAACGCTGCGGCAATGGCCTAACCCACGCGGCACCGGCATTTTGCGGTACTTGCCGTACCTTTGTTTACACTCTTTCTAAATAACGGGCTCGCTGCCCGCTCCCGCCGTGTCGTTGTTTCGTCGTACTGCCGCTGCTGTCCCTGCTACCGCCTCGCGCCGCACTGCCGCGGGCTTGTGCTTGGGCGAAACCGGCACCATTTGCTGCCTTGAAGACCCCACGATGGCCCTGAAGCTGCTCGAAATGGGCTGCGTGCCTGGGGTGCTGGTGCGCCTGAGCGGCCGCGCGCCCCTCGGCGACCCGCTGATGCTGGTGCTGGGCGACAACGAGTACACCCTTTCGTTGCGGCGCAGCGAAGCGGCGACCATTACCCTGAAACCTTAGTGCAGGCCGCCGACGCATTGACAGCAGCGGCACCCGTTCCGGCAGCGACGCCAGCCCTGGCCGCACCCCCGCGCCCGCTGCGCATTGCCCTGATTGGCAACCCCAACTCGGGCAAAACCTCGCTCTTTAATCAGCTAACGGGGCTGAACCAAAAGGTGGGGAATTTTCCGGGCGTGACGGTGGACCGCAAGAGCGGCTGGGCGCAGCTGGCCCCCGGCCGCCGCGCCGAAATTGTGGATTTGCCGGGCACCTACTCGCTCTACCCCAAAAGCCTGGACGAGCACGTCATCACCGACTTGCTTTACGACAAAGCCGCCCCCAACTACCCCGATTTTGTGGTGGTGACGGTGGATGCCAGCAACCTACGCCGCAGCCTGCTGCTGTTTACCCAGGTCGTGGATTTGGGCCTGCCCGCCATTCTGGCCCTCAACATGACCGACGTAGCGGCCCGGCACGGCGTCAACATCGACGTTCCGGCCCTGGAACAGGAATTAGGCGTGCCCGTTGTGCCAATGAACGCGCGCAGCGGCAGCGGCGTGGCCGCCCTCAAAATTGTGATGGCCGAGCGGCTGGCTACCTGCCCGGCGGGCCTGTTCTGGTGGCCTGACGAGGCCTTGCTGCCGCTGGTGCGCCAGGTGCGCTACTACTTCGACCTGCACAACGACTACCTGGCCCTGCACTACTTGCAGCAGTACCGGCACATTCAGTTTCTGACGGCCGACGACCGGGCGCATTTGCAGGAGCTGGCCACGCAGTACGGCTTCGATGCCACCGCCCAACAGGCCCAGGAAACCATTGCCCGCTACCAGCGCATCAACGCGGTGTTGCTGGAAACGGTGACCGTGACGCGCACCGAAACCCGCGAGCCCGTCAGCAACCGCCTTGACCGGGTGCTGACGCACCGGGTGGGCGGCTACCTCATTTTTCTGGCGATTTTATTCCTGCTGTTTCAGGCCATTTTTGCTTGGGCGCAGTACCCGATGGACTTGATTGACCAAGGCATTGGGGCGCTGAGCCAGGCCATTCAGGCACGGTTTGCGGGGCCGCTGGTGCGGCTACTCACAGAGGGCGTGCTGGCCGGGCTGGGCGGGGTGCTCATCTTCATTCCGCAGATTGCGCTGCTGTTTGGGTTTTTGGCGGTGCTGGAGGAAACGGGCTACATGGCCCGCGTCACGTTTCTGATGGACAAGCTAATGCGGCCCTTCGGGCTGAGCGGCAAGAGCGTGGTACCCCTGATTTCGGGGCTGGCCTGCGCGGTGCCCGCCATCATGGGCGCCCGCACGATTGAGAGCTGGAAGGACCGCATGATTACAATTTTCGTGACGCCGCTCATGTCCTGCTCGGCCCGAATTCCGGTGTACACGGTGCTGGTGGCACTGGTGGTGCCCGACGCGCCGGTGCTAAGCCTCTTCAACCTGCGCGGCGTGGTGCTGATGGGGCTGTATTTGCTGGGGCTGTTTTCGGCGCTGGGCTCGGCCTGGGTGCTGAAAAAGGTGCTGAAGGCCCGCGAGCGCAGCTACTTTATCATGGAGTTTCCGGTGTACAAGTGGCCGCGCTGGAAGAACGTGGCCCTCACCATCTACCAGAAAGTGCGGGCCTTTGTGTGGTCGGCGGGGCAGGTAATTGTGGCTATTTCGGTGCTGCTGTGGGGGCTGGCCAGCTACGGGCCGGGCACGGCCCAGGCGCAGGCCGAGGCGCGGGTGCGGGCTGCGGCGGGCGCGGCGGCGCCGGCCGTACTGGCCCGCAACGTGGCCGCCGCCCGCCTCGAAGCCTCGTACGCCGGGGTGTTTGGCCGCACGATTGAGCCGACCATCCGGCCGTTGGGCTTCGATTGGAAAATCGGCATCGCGCTGCTCACCTCGTTTGCGGCGCGGGAGGTGTTTGTGGGCACCATGAGCACGATTTACAGCGTGGGGCAGGATGCGGATTTGGGCACGGTGCAGGCCAAGCTGCGGGCCGAGCGTGGGCCGGACGGCAAGCCTTTTTTCACGCCGGCGCGGGCGCTGTCGCTGCTGGTGTTCTACGTGTTTGCCATGCAGTGCATGAGCACGCTGGCCGTGACGTACCGCGAAACGAAAAGCTGGCGCTGGCCGCTGGGGCAATTGATGTACATGACGGGGCTGGCGTACGCAGCGGCGCTGCTGGTGTGGCAGGTGCTAAAGTGAATTGCTGGATTGTTTGATTGTCTGATTGTTGAATTGTTGCCGAGTGCGGCTGTTTTGCGGCAGGCGCAATGCCCGAACAATCCAACAATTTACCAATTTACCAATCCAACAATTAAGCAATAGAAACCACCATGCCCCGCCGTAACTCCCCCAACGATTTTCAGCAGATTGACGACCTGAACCGCTTGGGCGAAATTGTGGTGGACAAGCGCAACAGCAAACGGGCCAACAGCCGGGGAGAGCGCCGCAACCGCCACTACGAGAAGCAGTTCATCCGAAATGTTTTGAAGGACGGTCTGCCCGCAGAGGAAGGCCGCGACACGTAAATTCTTTCGGGGAAGCGGGTGGGAGCGAAGGCTGGGCGCTACCGTCCGGTTTTGAAATAACTGTCCACCAACGGACACTATTTTAAGGGCGACCGCTACCAGGCAATGGTGCAAGGCCATAAAAACCAATACGATGGCGAAATGGCACGCCGCTTGGCTCCCAATGCAGGAACCCCTTACTACCCTGCACAAAAATGGACAGCCCAATTTCGGCCCACATCCTGACCAAACGGCGGCGGCAGCGCTGGCTGCTGGGCCTGGCGCTGGGCCTGGCGCTGGGAGCGGGCGTGTGGGGGGTTCGGGCGGTGCTGCAACCCCGCATTGCCCGCGACACCCTGCTGCTGGCCGCCGTGGAAACCGGCGACGTGGAAGCCTCGCTGGCGGCGGCCGGCACGGTGGTGCCGGGGCGCGAGGCGGTGCTGAGCAGCCCCATTCAGAGCACCATCCGGCGGGTGGCGCTGGCGGTGGGCGCGCGGGTGCAGCCGGGCCAAACCATCGTGGAGCTGGACAAGGAGCTGGCCCGCTCGGCCCTGGCCCGGCTCGATGATGAGCAACTCCGCAACCAAAACAAGCACTCGCAGCTGCAACTGACGCTGGAACGCAGCCTGACCGATTTGCGCAGCCAGGCCCAGGTGCAGATACTGAAGGTGAGCAGCTTGCAGTCGGCCCTGCGCGACGAGCAGCACCTGCTGAAAATAGGCGGCGGCACCGCCGAGAGCGTGCGCCAGGCTGAGCTGAGCCTGCGCGTAGCGCAGCTCGAAGCCCAGCGCCTGGCCCGGCAGATGCACACCCAGCAAAGCGCCAACGCCGCCGACGTGCGCGAGCTGGGCTTCACGGTGTCGATGCAGCAGCGCAGCATTGGCGAGCTGGCGCAGAAGCTGCGGCAGGCCGACATCAGCAGCCCCCAGCCCGGCGTGCTGACCTGGGTGAACGAGAACCTGGGCGCGACGGTGCAGGCCGGCGACCCGCTGGCCCGCGTGGCCGACCTGAGCAGCTACCGCGTGCGGGCCACCATTTCGGACACGTACGCCGGGCAGCTGCACCCCGGCACGGCGGTGGTGGTGCGGGCCAACGGCACCGATTTGCGCGGCCGCATCGGCAGCATCAGCCCCGCCGTCGAAAAAGGAGTGGTGACGTTTTGGGTGCAGCTCGACGCCGACCACCACGCCACGTTGCGGGCCAACCTGCGGGCCAACCTGCGGGCCGACGTGTTTGTGGTAACCAGCGCCCGGCACGGCGTGCTGCGGGTGCGCAACGGCCCGTTTTACCAGGGCGGACGCGAGCAGCCGGTGTTTGTGGTGACCCAGGGCCGGGCGGTGCGCCGCACGGTGCGCTTCGGGGCCAGCAATTTTGACTTTGTGGAGGTGCTGGGCGGCTTGCAGGCCGGCGACGAAGTGGTGGTGTCGGACATGAAGGACCACCTCGCCACGCCCGCCTTAACGGTGACGAACTAATGGGCAAGCTACTAACCTATAGCGCCATCAGCCTGGGCGCGGGGCTGGCCTTGCTGGCCCCGGCCGCCGGGGCGCAGCCCGCGCCGCTTACCCTCGAGGCCACCATTGCCGAGGCCCTGGCGCAGGCGGCGGTGGCGGGGCAGGCCAGCACCAACCGCGAAACCAGCTACTGGGCCTGGCGCGGCTTCGAGGCCAACTACCGGCCGCAGCTGGGGTTGCAGGGCACGCTGCCCAACTTCAGCCGGGTTATTTTGCCGGTGGTGCAGCCCGACGGCACCACCGACTTCCGGGCCGTGCGCCTCAACAATTCCAACCTAGGCCTGACCCTGAGCCAGAACATTGGCCCCACCGGCGGGCAGGTGTTTGTGGGCTCGGAAGTACAGCGGTTCGACGACTTCAACGGCAACCTGAAACGCTACAACAACCAGCCCTTTACGCTGGGACTAGTGCAGCCGCTGGGGCAATTCAACGCCCTGGGCTGGGCGAGGCGCATCGAGCCGCTGCGCTACCAAGAAAGCCAGCGGCAGTACGTGGAGGAGCGCGAAACCATTGCCCAGCGCGTGGCCGAGCTGTATTTTGACGTGCTGCTGCAACAGGTAACGGCCGACGTGGCCGGCCAGAACGCCCTGGCCACGGCCGAAATGCTGCGCGTGGGCCAGGAGCGCCGCGCCCTGGGCCGCCTGTCGGAGAGCGACTGGCTCCAGCTCCAGCTCAACCTCCTCAACGCCTAGCAGGCCCAGGCCCAGGCCCGGCTCGATGCCGAAAATGCCGCCGTGCGCCTGCTGAGCTACACCGGTCGCCCCGCCGAAACAGCCCCGGCTACCGACACTGCTACCGCCGCCGCCGCCCTGCCGCGCCTGGCGGTGCCCGCCCCGGCCGCGCTGCCCGCCGTGCCGCCCGCCGAGGCGCTGGCCCAGGCCCGCGCGCACCGCAGCACCACGCTGGCCTTCCGCCGCCGCCTGCTGCTGGCCGAGCGCGAGGTGGCGCTGGCGCGGGGCA
>JANXUO010000533.1 GCA_025356245.1 Hymenobacter sp. | reverse complement strand
TTCGAGGGTGTCGGGCGCGTCGAGGTGGGCCACCAGGCGCACGTCGGGCTTGTCAATGCCCATGCCGAAGGCGTTGGTGGCCACCATGCAGCGCACCTTGTTGCTCAGCCAGTCCTGCTGCACGCGGGTACGGACGTCGGGGGCCAGCCCGGCGTGGTAGGCCGCCGCCGCCACCCGCTGCTGCCGCAGGAAAGTGGCCGTTTCCTCGGTTTGCCGCCGGGTGCGGGCGTACACGATGGCCGTTTTGTCGGGGCCCACGCCGCGCAGCACCTCCAGCAGCCGCTGCAGCTTGTTTTCCGTTTTCAGCACCGAGTACGAGAGCTTCTCCCGCGCAAAGCTTTGGGTAAATACCCCGTAGCCGGGCCGGAACTGGAGCTTTTCTACAATGTCGTGCCGCACCCGCGCGGTGGCCGTGGCCGTGAGGGCAACCACCGGCACCTCGGGGGGCAGTAGCGCCCGCAGCTCGGCAATGCGCAGGTAGGGCGGCCGGAAATCGTAGCCCCACTGCGAGAGGCAATGGGCCTCGTCCACGGCCAGCAGGCCAATTTTCATCTTCTTGAGCCGCATCTGGAAAAGCTCGGTCAGCAGCCGCTCGGGGCTCACGTACAAAAACTTGACCTCGCGGCCGTAAATGCAGTTGTCCAGCGTCTGGTCTATTTCCTGGTGGCTCATGCCGGCGTACAGCGCCTCGGCTTTCAGGCCGCGCTGCCGCAGGTTTTCCACCTGGTCCTTCATCAGCGCAATCAGCGGCGACACCACCAGGCACAGCCCCGGCAAGGCCAGCGCCGGCACCTGGAAACACACGCTTTTGCCGCCGCCCGTGGGCAGCAGCGCCAGTGTGTCGTGCCCCGCCAGCACCGAGGCAATAATGGCCTCCTGCCCCGGCCGAAACGCCTGGTGCCCCCAGTGTTGGCGCAGTAAGTCAAGGGCCGTGGGCATCTTTTAAGGGTTGAATGTCGCGGGTTGAATGTTGGGTTGTTGGAGAGCTTATTGTGGCCTCCAATTTTGATGGTTGCTGTTGAATGCTTGACTCAATCATCAAAAATTCAACCCCCAACATTCAACATTCAAAACTTCCCCAAAAGTACCGCCCGCTGCACGTTGCGTAAGCCCCCGAAGTTTATTACCTTTGCCACACCCCAATTGTACCCTCACCCACCCTTTTAAGTCTCAGCCCTTTTTTATGGCCCTCTCTACTCATGCGCACAAGGTTGCGGCCGGCCTGTTGGCCCTCGCGGCCTTGGCAAGCTGCAAGAAATCCGAAGATGTCACGGTGGCCCCTACCGCGCCCGTAGTGGCCCCGGCAGCCGAGTCGCCCATTTTCTTTCCGGGTATTGCCACGCCCAACAGCTCGGTTGTGAAGCCGGTGAGCGGCACGCTGGTCAGCATGCGCACCGACGTAAACTACCTGCAACCCAACTCCATCTACCTGCAATCGACGCGCACCGAAACCGTGCGGGCCAACTTCTACCCCAGCCGTACGGTTGGCAGCCCGGCTTCTTTTGAGGACGCTGGCGAGGTGAAGGTCAACGGCATCAGCCTCGAAAAGCAGACCGACAATTCTTACAGTAAAACGGCTGGTTACGGCCTGACTGGTTCGCCCCTGCTCACCACCACCAAAACCGAGTGGGAAGTAGCCGGCGTGGGCAACGTGCCCGCCATCCCGCTTTACAACCAGGGCACGGCTTTCCCGAGCTATAACGGCACCCCGTTCCAGCGCAATGGCAACGTCACCACCCGGCAAGTAGTGCTTACCACCAAACCGACTGCCACCGCCATCAACCTCATTGACCGCAACGACGACCTTGTGCTGCCCCTGGGCTCCAGCATCAGCGCGGCCGACTCGCTCTACATCATCGTCAGCAACGGCACTGAAAAAGTGATGGTGCGCACCACCGCGCAGCCTGTAAACCTGCCCATCGTGGTTGCCGCCCCCACCAACGTGGTGCTGCCTGCCAGCCTGCTGCGGACGCTCTCGACCAACACCGCCGGCACGGCCTTTCTCCAAACCGTTGCCTTCCGTACCCTCATCATCGAGCGTGGTGGCAAGAATTTCACCTTCGTGAAGGCTGGTGCCCGCTTTATACCCATCACCATTCAGTAGCCGGTAGCTGTGCCGGGTCCCGCGTAAATTGTCCTGCACGCGCCTAACACCAAAAATCCCTCCCCAGCAACGCTAGGGAGGGATTTTTGATGAGATGGCTGCGTTTCAGGCGGCAGTTGCTTACGCCGCCACCGCCGTGGCAACGGTGCTGCCCTCACGCTCGTCGATGGCCTTGCGCAGCTTGGCAATGGCCTGCACGGCACGCTCCTCGTCGAGGCGGTTGATGTTGAGCAGCATCTTCGTTTTCTCTGGACGGGTGATGAGCGGGTGGTTGAGCAGGCGGATGATTTCCTCCTTCTGCGACGCCGTGGCGTAGTGAATAGGGGCCACCGCCGCTTCGGCCGCAATGGCGGGCTCGGCGGGCGTTACCTGCATGGCCGGGGCCGAAGCCGCCGGGGTTGGCAGGGCAACGGCCGCGGCGGGCACGTTGGTGTTGTAGTCCATTTCCTCGGCCGGGGTGGGCTCGTAGCCAGCCGCGCGGATAATCCAGGCCAGGATGTTGCGGTACGCTTTGCCGATGGCGCGGGTCTGGGCCATGCTCATGATGGCAAACTCCTGGTAGAATTTCTTGCCGCTCTCCTTGTTCGAGCAGATGGCAAAGCCCGCGCCCACGGTGTGCTGCGAGCGCATGTCCCAGAGCGTCACCTTGGCCTGGTAGCGAATTTCGGTGTCGGTGCTCGTGCTGATGACGTGCTCCACGATGGGCACGATGCCCAGGCGCGAGCCGGCGTACTGCCAGCCTTCCACATTCACAAACTCCTTGCCCTGCACGGTGGTGCTAAGCTTGTTGTCTTTGATGAACTTGGCGAGGTCTTTCGCCAAATCCAGGGTTTCGTCGGAGCGGCTGATGTCGTAGCTCTCGACTTTGGCTTTCTTGGTTACTTCTTTGGCGGTTTTGGGGGCCTCGATGGTCATGGCAGTGGGGGTTAAGTCTTCCGGATGATTGTTCGGATGCATAACCCCGCACTTGCGAGAAACGTGCCACAAATGACAAAAATATTAGCAAAAATTTCTGACTAAAAACCAGGGCATTAATAGCTGTTTTGTCGAGGTCAGTGGTCGGGCGAATTCCGCGAAGCGGTTCGTCCGGCCACTGCTCACCACCTTGCCTAATGCCCGTCTTCCAGCACGTGGCCGTCGCGCATTACAATGCGGCGGTCGGCCATCTCGGCCAGCTGGTCGTTGTGGGTGACGATGACGAAGGTCTGGCCCAGCTCTTTGCGCAGCAGGAAAAAAATCTGGTGCAGCTCCTGGGCATTCTTCGTGTCGAGGTTGCCGCTGGGCTCGTCGGCAAAAATGATTTCGGGCGAGTTGATGAGGGCGCGTGCCACCGACACGCGCTGCTGCTCGCCGCCGCTCATCTCGCTGGGCTTGTGGTCGACGCGGTGCTCCATGTTCAGCATCCCGAGCAGCTCGCGGGCCCGCACGCGCACCTCGCGCTCGGTGCGGCCGGCCAGGTAGGCGGGCAGGCACACGTTCTCGAGGGCCGTAAACTCGGGCAGCAGGTTGTGAAACTGGAAGATGAAGCCAATGTGCCGGTTCCGAAATTTGGCCAGCGCCGACCGGCCCAGGCTGCTCACCGACTCGCCGTCGAAGAGCACCTCGCCCGAATCGGGGTTGTCGAGCGTGCCCAGAATGTGAAGCAGCGTGCTTTTGCCGGCGCCGCTGGAGCCCACAATACTCACGATTTCCGACTTTTCGATGGTCAAGTCAATGCCTTTCAGCACTTCGAGCGAGTTGTAGCTTTTGCGGATATTGACGGCCTGGAGCAAAGTAGTAAATTAAAGATGAGGAAGAGCAAAGGTAGCCGTTGTACCTTCGCAGCCGCAAGCTGTGGCCTGCAAAACCAACCCACCCCTCAGCACCCTTATGAACATCCACGAGTATCAGGGCAAAGAAATTCTGAAAAAATACGGCGTCCGCGTCCAGGAAGGCATCACGGCCGACACCCCGGCCGAAGCCGTGGCCGCCGCCGAAAAGCTCACCGCCGACACCGGCACGAGCTGGTACGTCATCAAGGCCCAGATTCATGCCGGGGGCCGGGGCAAAGGGGGCGGGGTGAAGCTCGCCAAAAACCTGGAGCAGGTGCGGGAAATTGCCGGCAACATCCTCGGGATGCAGCTCGTCACCAAGCAAACCGGCCCCGAAGGCCGCAAGGTGCACAAAATCCTCATTGCCCAGGACGTGTACTACCCCGGCGCATCGGAGCCGAAGGAATATTACATGAGCGTGCTGCTTGACCGCGCCACCGGCAAAAACGTCATTATCTACACCACCGAGGGCGGCATGGACATTGAGGAAGTGGCCGAAGCCCACCCCGAGAAAATCCACCGCGAGCACATCGACCCGGCCGTGGGCTTGCAAGGCTTTCAGGCCCGCAAAATTGCCTTCAACCTGGGCCTGGAGGGCGAAGCGCAAAAGGAGATGGTGAAATTCGTGGCCGCGCTCTACAAAGCCTACGACGACACCGACTCGGCCATGTTTGAAATTAACCCGGTGCTGAAAACGTCGGATAATAAAATTCTGGCCGTCGATGCCAAAGTCACGCTCGACGAAAACGCCCTCTACCGCCACAAGGATTTCGTGGCCCTGCGCGACCTCAACGAGGAAGACCCGCTGGAAGTGGAAGCCAGCGAAAGCAACCTCAACTACGTGAAGCTCGACGGCAACGTGGGCTGCATGGTGAACGGCGCCGGCCTGGCCATGGCCACGATGGATATCATCAAGCTCAGCGGCGGCGAGCCGGCCAACTTCCTCGACGTGGGCGGTGGAGCCAATGCCCAAACCGTGGAGGCCGGTTTTCGCATCATTCTCAAAGACCCGAACGTTAAAGCCATTCTCATCAACATCTTCGGCGGCATTGTGCACTGCGACCGGGTGGCCAACGGCGTGGTGGAAGCCTACAAAAAAATCGGCGACATCCGGGTGCCCATCATCGTGCGCCTGCAAGGCACCAACGCCGAAGAAGGCGCCCGCATCATCGACGAGAGCGGCTTGAAGGTGTATTCGGCCGTGCTGCTGAAAGATGCCGCCGACCGCGTGAAAGAAGTGCTGGCAGCGTAATAGTTATCTAATCGTTGGCAGTTAAGAATTAAGCGTTAAAATAAAACCCTGGCCGCCGCATTGGTAGCCAGGGTTTTATTTTAACGCTTAATTCTTAACTGCCAACGTTTAACTCTTAACTTCTTTGGCCACGCCGGCGTTTTCGGTGGCATCTACCGGAATGGCTTCGCCTTGTACCTTGAGCACGACCTCCATGTTGCCGCGGGTACCCACCGAGTACGGACAGATTTTGTGAGCCTGCCGCACCATATCGATGGTTTTTTCGCGGTCGAAGGCTTTCAAATCCACGTCGAGCACGGCGCTCAGGCCGTAGCCTTCGCCTTCCTGAAAGAGCGTTACGCCGCACTTCACCTCGGTTTGGGGGTCGAGTTTGTCGCCGCCGCGCTGGGCAATGACGAGCAGCGCCTGCTGAAAGCACGAAGCGTAGCCGGCCGCAAACAACTCTTCGGGGTTGGTCGCGTTTTTCTTGCCGCCCAAGCCCTCGGGCACGCTCATGTCGAGGTCGATGATGCCGGTAGCTGAGCGGACGTGGCCGCTACGGCCGCCAATAGCCGTAGCGTCGGCTGTGTACAGGTTTTTTTTGGTGGATTCCATGCGGTGAAGGTGTAGAAGGTGACGAGGGAGTAACTGACTTTAGCCGGCAAGGGTTTTGCCGCCCCCAAAAAACGTGGCCACGTTTGGCCGCCCCGCCTTTTTGACCTACTTTTGCACCCCGGTAGCACCCAACAGGCAAGCTTCCGAACTGGGCGCATAGTACAACGGATAGTATGGGAGCCTCCGAAGCTCTAGATTTAGGTTCGATTCCTAATGTGCCCACAAAAGAACCCGCCTCTTCTCCAGAGACGGGTTTTTTTGTGGGCACATTAGGAATCGAACTTCACCTTGTTAGTGGCCTACGGCGCGGGTAGGACGGTGCCGCGCACCTCGCCAAAGCCAACACGAACCCCGTTTTTCTCGGCAAACCCGCGCATGACGACCGTATCGCCGTCCAGCAAAAACGTGCGTTCCGTGCCGTCGGGCAGGGGCAGGGGGCGGGTGCCACGCCAAGCCAGCTCCAGCATCGAGCCCAGCGAGTCGGGCGTAGGGCCCGAGATGGTGCCCGAGGCGTAAAGGTCGCCCACTTCGAGGTTGCAGCCGTTGGAGGCATGGTGGGCCAGTTGCTGGGCCATGTTCCAGTACATGAGGCCAAAGTTGCTGCGCGAAATGGTGGTTTCGGGGCCGTGGGCGGGGGCCAGGGCCACTTCGAGGTGAATGTCGAAGTTGTGCGGGCCGCTGGTTTGCAGGTAGGGCAGGGGCTGCGGCTCCTGCACCGGCCCGGTCATGCGGAAGGGTTCCAGGGCATCGAGCGTAACCACCCACGGGGCCAGGCTGCTGCCAAAGTTTTTGCCCAGAAATGGCCCCAACGGCACGTATTCCCAGCTTTGCAGGTCACGGGCGCTCCAGTCGTTGAACAGGCAGAGGCCGAAAATATGGGCCTCGGCCTCGGCAACTGGCACGGTGCTGCCCAGCGCGGTGCCGGTGCCCACCACGAAGCCCATCTCCAACTCAAAATCGAGCTGCCGCGACGGGCCGAACGTCGGCGCATCTTCCGTCGGGGCCTTGCGCTGCCCATTGGGGCGGCGAATGGGCGTGCCGCTCACCACAATGCTGCTGGTGCGGCCGTGGTAGCCAATGGGGATGTGCCGCCAGTTGGGTAGCAGCGCGTTGGCCGGGTCGCGGAACATGGTGCCCACGTTGGTGGCGTGCTCGATGCTGCTGTAAAAGTCGGTGTAGTTGGTCGGTTTGATGGGTCGGCGCATCACCAGGCCGGCTTGGCGCAGCAGGCACTCGCGCACGGCTTCTTCGTCGTCGCGCAGGGCGGGGTTGTCGTGGCGCAGCAGCTCGCTCACGCGCTGGCGCACGGCCCGCCACGCCGGGCGGCCGAGCCGCAGCAAGTGGTTCAGCGAGCCCCGCCGAAACACCCAGGGCAGGCCTTTTTCGAGCTCCGGCAATTCGTCGAAATGCCCGCGCTGGGCCAGGGCGTACAGGTCGAGGGCGTAGTCGCCGATGGCCACCGCCACGCGGGGGCCGTGGCCTTCGGGGTGGTCAAATACGCCAAACGGCAGGTTTTGAATGGGAAAGTCGGACGTGGGCTGAATGTCAATCCACGAGCGCAGGGCGGGGTTGTTGAGGGCAGTAAAGGGCATGGCGCAAAGGTAGTCCGTGCGCGAAACCGGCGCGGGTTAGCGGGCTTCCACGGCCGTAATTTCGGGTACCGCCTTGCGCACGGTGTCTTCGAGCCCGGCCCGCGTCATCGGCGACATGGGACAAGCCCCGCAGGCGCCTTCCCATTCCAGCTTCAGGATGCCGTCGGCCGTAATTTCAGCCACGCGCACGTTGCCGCCGTCGGTGGCCAGGTAGGGGCGGAGGCCGTCGAGGGCCGCCTCAACTCGTTCTAACACAGAATACATTGGGAGTGGAATAAATTGTTAACGTGGCGGAAGGCAGGCAGTGGTTAGACGAATTCTCCGAAGGAAGGAGCGGCTGACCACCCGGCCGCTACCGCTGCATTTGCACCACCGACGTTTTGGGGGCCAGGTTGTTGCGGATGCTCACTTGCCGGGCCACGGCTTCGGCCAGGGCCGCAAAGGCCGCGCCGGCCAGCGATTTGGGGTCGAGGACGGCGGGGCGGCCGGCGTCGCCGTCTTCGCGGATGCTTTGGATGAGGGGGAGCTGGCCCAGCAGCGGCACGTCGTGCTGCGCGGCCAGGCGCTGGCCCCCGTTTTCGCCGAAGATGAAGTACTTGCTGTCGGGCAACTCGGCGGGCGTAAACCACGCCATGTTTTCGATAACGCCCAGCACCGGCACGTTTATTTGCGGCTGCCGGAACATCTGCAACCCCTTCTGCGCATCGGCCAGGGCCACTTTTTGGGGCGTGGTCACGATGACGGCCCCGGTTACGGGAACGGTTTGCACCAGCGTAAGGTGGATGTCGGAGGTGCCGGGCGGCAGGTCGAGCAGCAGGTAATCCAGTTCGCCCCACTCTACTTCGGTGATGAACTGCTTGAGCGCCGACGACGCCATCGGCCCCCGCCACACAATCGCCGATTCGGCCGGGGCCAGGAAACCGATGCTCATCAGCTTCACGCCGTACTGGATAATGGGTTGGATGCGATTGCGGCCCTTGTCGTCCTGAATGACGTGGGGGCGCTCGTCCTCCACGTTGAACATCGTGGGCATGCTCGGGCCCGAAATGTCGGCGTCCACGAGGCCCACGCGGGCACCGGTGGCGGCCAAGGCCACGGCTAGGTTGGCGGCCACTGTGCTTTTGCCCACGCCGCCCTTGCCCGACGCAATGGCGATGATGTTTTTGACGCCTGGCAGCACGTCGTTGTTCTGGCGCAGGCTCGTCACCCGCGACGTCATCGTAATCACCACGTTGGCGGCCGGGTCCACCATCGTGTGGATGGCCCGCTCGCAGGCGTCGTGAATGAGCTGCTTGAGCGGGCAGGCCGGCGTGGTCAGCACCACGGTGAAGCTGACGGTAAGGCCGTCAATCTGCACGTTTTCAATCATGTTTAGCGTCACCAAATCCTGCCCCAAGTCGGGTTCTTCAACGTAGGAAAGGGCTTTGAGAACGGCGGCTTCGGTGATGGGCATGGCGGCAAAAGGCGCCCGTTGGGGGCGGCTGCAAAGATAACCCCGGAAGCAGGGGCGGGGTTCGGGGCCAGCCAGGCGCGGCAGCCAAGCGCCCGATACGAACTTTTCAAGCCAAAATTTCAATAATATACTTTTTCGAAGATAAGGTGAACCATTGCCGCGCCGCCCCGGTTGGGGCTGCTGATTGGTGAAGTGGAATAGGGAGGGGATAATCTGGCAGCAGGGCAAGCGCCCGAATTTTGCTGCCAGGCAACAAGCGGGCAACCGCCACCAAGCGGACTAGCAACTAGTGGTTGGCAGTCAACCGTCTTACAAATAATATTTTATGGTGAAAAAATACTGCGCTTTGCCGCGTGGCCTGGTCGCGTACATTAAATTTTTTAACCCCCTTATTTCGATGAAAAAATTGCCCGTTTTGCTTAGCGTGGCCTTGGCCGCCCTCGCCGTTTCGGCGTGCAAGAAAGAAGTGGAAGAATTGCAGAATCCCAGGGCGGCGGCCGCCAGCGTAGCCGACGCCACGGCCCGGCCTGCGTTGCTCGGCAGCAGCGGCTGGCACCAGATTGGCCTGGAGGTTAGCACGCTGGCTCCCGGTGCCCGCGAGGCGGCCACGTCCAACCTCTTCGACCACCTCAAGCCCTCAATGCTCGTGCAGCAGGCCAGCTACAGCTCCGATGGCAGCTACAGTGCTATCTACGGCGCCGTGCCTGGCGCGCCCACCGGCCCTCGCCGGGTGCAGGGCACCTGGAAACTGAACGCCGCCGCCGATACCCTCGTCCTCGCGTTGCCCGACCACACCCAGCGCCTGGCCGTGCGCGAGCTTACCGCCACCACCCTGCGCCTGGCCTACACCGACGCCGCCGCGAACGGCTCGGTGGCAACGTACACCTCGGTGTTTGGACACTGAGTGGGCGCACGGGGCAGCACAAAAAAATGCCTGGCCGCGTTGGCCAGGCATTTTTTGTGTGCGACAGCCGCATCCGGCTGCACCCCTCGAAGCGCCGCTCGCGCGGAGGCGCAGGCTTGTGTCGGAGTGGCAGCTAAGCCTGCAAACGGCGCTAGAGCCTGTTATGCACTATTGACGTGTCTGGCCAGCATAATACAGGCAAAAACGACAAAATGCAGCTGTTGCAAGGTTTGGCTCAGGCGCTCGTGGTCGCGGGCGAGCCGGCGGAAGCGGCTGCACCAGGCAAAACTGC
>JANXUO010000527.1 GCA_025356245.1 Hymenobacter sp. | reverse complement strand
CAGCGTGACCTTCGAGCAGGGCCTGAGCCAAACTGTGGACTGGTACCTTGCCAACGAGGATTGGCTCAACAGCGTAACCAGCGGCGCGTACCAGGACTATAACCGCCAGCAGTACGCGGAACGGTAGAACCAATCAGCACGTCATGCTGACGAAGGAAGCATCTCCACCGCTTCGTCGCATCGATTAGATTAGTTACACAGTAGAGATGCTTCGACAAGCTCAGCACGACGTGCTGATTAAATCAACAGAATGTACGATACTCCCTTTCACGCGCATCCACTCGACCAAACTACCTTTCTGGTAACCGGCGGAGCGGGCTTTATTGGCTCTAACCTAGTCGAATACCTGTTGAAGTACGGGGCCAAAAAGGTGCGGACGCTCGATAATTATTCCAACGGCTTTCGTAAGAATCTGGCGCTGTTTGCCGGGCATCCGGCGCTGGAAATCGTGGACGGCGACATTCGTGACGCGGCGGCCTGCGCTGCCGCCTGCGCGGGCGTGGACGTGGTGCTGCACCAGGCCGCCCTGGGTTCGGTGCCGCGCTCCATCAACGACCCCGTGCTGACCAATGATGTGAACGTGGGCGGCTTCGTGCAGGTGCTGACGGCCGCCAAGGACGCGGGCGTGAAGCGCTTTGTCTATGCCGCCTCGTCCTCCACTTACGGCGACCACCCCGGCCTGCCCAAGGTAGAGGACCGCATCGGCAAGCCGCTCTCACCCTATGCCGTCACCAAGTACGCCAACGAGTTGTACGCCGACGTGTTTGCCCGCACCTACGGCCTCGAAATCATCGGCCTGCGGTACTTCAATATCTTCGGGCCGCGCCAGGACCCCGGTGGAGCCTACGCGGCGGTCATCCCGCTCTTCATCGACGCGCTGCTCGAAAACCAGGCCCCAACGCTGAATGGCGACGGCGGCCAGACCCGCGACTTCACCTTCGTCGAAAACTGCGTGCAGGCCAACATCCGCGCGGCCCTCGTGCAAAACCCCGAAGCGCTGAACCAGGTCTACAACATCGCCGTTGGCGACCGCACCTCGCTGGTGCAGATGTACGACATTCTGCGCGAGGAAGCAGGCTCCACCCTCGCCCCGCAGTTTGGCCCCGACCGCGCCGGCGACATCCGCGACTCGCTGGCCGACATCAGCAAGGCCGGGCGCCTGTTGGGCTACGCGCCCAAAGTGCGCATCCGGGAGGGCTTGCGCCAAACGCTGGCTTGGTTCAAGGAAAACCAGGCGTTTATTCGGCAGCGGTAGGGAAGTTTCTGGTTGAGGTCGTTAATTGTTGAGAAACCAGAAAACCCCTCTACTCAGTTACATACGGCCAGGACTGGAACCGCGGGGGCAGCCCGGCGCGGCGGGCGTTGGCCTGCACGTAGGCCACGGCCCGGGCGGTTTCGTCGGCATCAGCCAGGGGCAGCTCGTGCCAGCTCGGGTGCCAGAACTCGGCGGCGGGCGGCAGCTTGGGGCGCACGAGGCGGCGGCAGGCCGCGCCGGTGCGTAGGTGCAGCAAATCGAGGGCCTTGGACAGCGAGAGGCCGGTGCCCGGCGGCAGGTGCAGCACGGCGTGGGCGTGGTTGGGCAAAATGGCAAAGGCCCGCAGCACGAAGCCGGTTTCGGGCAACATTTCGAATTCGCCAGCCAGGGTTTCGGCCATCTTTTCGTCCTCCAAGTAGCGCGGGCCAACGGTGGGCTGGTCGAGGGCGGCGTCGAGTCGGGCAAAAAGGGCTTTCCGGGCGCGGTGGTGGGCCGCACCGTCGGCTGGCGCGGCGGTGTGGGCCGCCCGCAGCTCGCGGGTGGTGGCGGCCGCCAGGCTGCCCGAGAGGCGCAGCGTGAGCAGCACAGCGGCGGTGGGGGCGGCGGGCGGCATGGGAATTGGGCAGGCTCGCAACCGGGCGAGCAGTATGGTTACTTGACTGGCGGTAGCAAAAAACCATTCATTTCCAACAGCTTGCCATTTACTGCTAAATAGTCAATGGCGGTGCTTACTTGTTGCCGCAGCTCGTCGTTGGGGCGGCCAAAACCCAGGCGGCGCACCACGGGCAGCGTCACTTCGGTGGTTTCGGCCCCGCAGCTTGTCAGTACCAGGGTGCGCACGGCTTCGGCCATTTCCTCGGGGGCCACAAACTGGGGCTTGCGCGAGATGGCGGGCAAGGCCGAACGGTCGCGCACGGGCGGCGTGGCGACGGGCATGGCGGGGTGCCACAAAAAGGAGCCTTGTTGGCGCACCCGCTTGGTTGCCAGCGCTAGTTGGATGCCCGCCAGGGCTGCTGCCCGGATGCGGTTGCCTACCTGGGTAGCGCCCGTCGCCGCCGCAAGCCGCCGGATTACTTCGTCCAAATGCACCGGGCTTTCGGCTTCTACCACCGCAGTTGCCCAGTCGGCAATTCGGTTGATTGGGTGGTTGGGCAACTCCGCGTTCCTCAACTCATCGGGCAACACCGCCACTTGGTAGAGGTCGGTTGCCGGGGCGGCAGCGGTGGCGGTTTCTTCGCGGGCCAGGGCCGGCGCGGCGGGGGCGGTGGGCGGAAGCAGCAGCTCAACTTCCCCAAATTCCTCGGGTTGGTCGGGTTGGTCGAGGGCGGCGAGGCGGCGGGCGTCCTCGATGGCGGCTACGGCGCGTTCCGTTTCGCGGGCCGGGTCGCGGAACCAATCGGTACTCCAGATGCGGTGCAAGCGCCAGCCCACGGCTTCCAGTACTTGCTGGCGCAGGCGGTCGCGGTCGCGGGCCGAGCGGGCGCTGTGGTACATGGCCCCGTCGCATTCGATGCCCAATGCGTAGCGGCCGGGCTGGTCGGGGTCAACTACGGCAAGGTCGATGTAAAAGCCTTGGCTGCCAATTTGGGGGCGCACGGTGTAGCCGTGCTTGCTCAGGGCGCGCTGAACGGCTTCCTCAAAGGGCGAGTCGGGCGGGCGGCCCGTTTCGGTGTTGTGGTTGAGGAAACCGTGCTGAGCAAATTGCAAAAACACCTTGAGGGCTTGCACACCCTTTGCCTTGGTTCGGGCCAGGTCAATATCGTCGGCTACCAGGTTGGTGAACACCTCGCAGCGCCGCTTGGCGCGGGTGATGAGGACGTTGAGGCGGCGCTCGCCGCCCTCGCCGTTGAGGGGGCCAAAGCCCATGCTCACGTACCCTTCCTTGGTGCGGCCGTAGCCGAGGCTGATGAGGATGACGTCGCGCTCGTCGCCCTGCACGTTTTCGAGGTTTTTGACGAAGAAAGGCTCGTGGGCGTGGCGGGCAAAAAAGGCCTCGACTTCGGGGTGCTGGCGGCGGCGAATTTCCAGCGCGTCCTGAATGGCCTGGCGCTGCGCCGTGCTGAAGGTCACCACCCCCAGCGTGAGCTTGGGTGCGGTGCGGGCGTGGTGGAGTACGGCGTCGGCCACGGCGGCGGCTTCGAGCGGGTTGGTGCGGCTGGTGCCGCGCTCGTAGTGCGTGGCGGGCAGGTGGTGGTAGCGCAGGCCCAGCTGGCCTTCGTCGCCGGGGCTGGGAAAAATCACCAGCTCGTCGTTGTAAAACAAGTGGTTGGACGCCATGATGAGCGACTGGTGCAGCGAGCGGTAGTGCCAGCGCAGCATTTGCTCGGGCATACTGCGGGCTTTGCACAGCTCCAGAATGCTCTGAATGTCGGCCGTCACGTTGGTTTCGTCGTCGGGCGCAGCGGCGGCCCCGGTCAGCGAATCAAAGAAGGAGGTGGGTGGCAACTGCTTGGAGTCGCCGACGACGACCAGCTGCCGGCCCCGTGCCACTGCCCCGAAGGCATCGACGGGCCGCACTTGGCTGGCTTCGTCAAATACCACCAGGTCAAAATCCACCGCCCCCGGCGGCAAAAAACTCGCCACCGACAACGGCGACATCATAAACACCGGCTTAATGGCCTGCACCGCCCGCCCGGCCTCCGTCATGAGCCGCCGCAAGGGCAAATGCCTGGCTCGCCTGGCAAACTCGTTGCGCAGCAGCCCCAGTTGGCCCACGCCCTGCTGCTGGGTGGGCAGCCCATCAAAGTGGCGGCCCATGGCCCTGATGCGGTTGTGCAGCAAGCTGCTGCGGTCGGTTTGTCGGAAGCGTTCGGCCTGGGCTTCGTGCCCGGCCCGCTCGAAGCGGCTCAAGGCGGGATGCTGGGCGTAGGCTTGCTGCTGCAAGTATTCGAGCCAGGCTTGCTGCACCACGGCCGCCAGCAGGCGACTGGCCGGTTCCCAGGTTTCGGCCAGGGGCAGCGCATCGCCGAGGCCGGCGTTGCGGGCCTCGGCGGCCACGTTGTTCCACTCCGCCGCCAGGTGCAGGGCGGGCACGTTGGCCTGCCACGCTTGCAGGAGAGCAAGCTGCTCGGCAAAGGGCTGCTGCAATAGGCTTTGGTGCGAGCCAAAGCGTTGGGACTCGTGAAATTTGAGGGCTTGACGCGTGGGCTGCCAAGCATCCGACTGCCGTTGCAGGGCTTGCTCGAAAGCTTTAAGAGTGGCCAGCGTGGCTATGGGGGTAGGCGTGTTTTCTTGCCAAGCACGAAGGGTAACGCCCTGCTCGGCGAAGGATTGGGCGGTTATTTCGATGATGAGGGCAGGTGCGGGTACATCGGCCAGGCGGCACACGGCCGCTACGGCAGCCAAGGCCTGCTCGTGGGGTGGTAGCGCGGCTTCGAGGGCAGCCAACGCGGCGGCTACCGCGCCAGGCGCCGGGGTGCCAGTGGTCCAGGCCCGCAACAGTTGCTGTTGGGCCGCCAGGGCGGTCGTGGCGGGCGTGTCGGCCGTTGGGGCCAGGGCCGACACTTCGGCCCCTTGCAACTGCGCGGTGACGCGCTGCCAGGTATGGTGATAGGGTGGCAGGGCGGCCTCCAGGGCCGCAAGCGCGGCGGCAACCTGCGCGGGGTCGGGCCGGGCCAGCGCCCAGGCTTCAATAGCAGTAATTTGACTGGCGAACGGTAGGGCCGTCAGGGCTTCGGCAGTGCCCAGCAGGTAGGCGCGGGCGGGCCCCACCGCCTCGGTGGTGTAGTGCAAAGCGGTGGTGAGCTGAGCCAAAGCCGTTTCCAGGGTCGCTAATTGGCCCAGGGTGGCGGCAGGGTCGGGAGCTTGGACCAAGCAAGGCAACACTGCGGCGGGCAGGGCATTGTGGGCCAATTGCTGGTGGGTGTCAATCAAGTAGCGACTGACGTGCGCCAAGTGGCCCCAGTCGGATTCCCGGCCCTGCCAGGCCGCGCCAAACAGCCGCTGGGCCAGCGCCGTGGTTTTCAGCAAGGTTTGCTCATGCCGGGCTGCTTCCTCAATGGCCTCGATGGCCGCTACCAACTCGTGCGCTGCTGCGGGCAGTGGCCCGCGCCACAGGGCTTGCAGGCGTTGGCGGGCCTGGCGGTAGCTGCCCTTAAACCAACGCCACCACTTGGGGCCGTAGGCCAGCAACACCCCGCGCTCGGTGAGCAGGGTTTGCTCCCAGGCTGCGGGCAGCAGCAGGGCGTCGTACTGCTGGTGCAGGGCGTGCAGGCGCTCGGCGGCGGCCTGGGCCTCGGGCAGCGGCAAGGTTTGCTGCCGCCAATAGGCATCGGCAACGGCTACCCCCGCCAGGGCGGGGGCGGCCTGTAAGTGGCGGGCTATCGGTGCCAGCTGGGCGGCAGCGGCAGCGGTGGTAGGGGGCGGCAGCCCAATGGTGGCCGCCAGCGCCCGTGCCGCCGCTTGCAGGGCCTGCACGGCTTGCAAGCCCTGCCCGTCGTGCGCCGCCTGGGCTTCGCGCAGCTCGGCGGGGCTGCTGAGGGCCAGGGCTTGCGCGGCAGTTACCGTCAGCGGCACCGGCAACGACAAGAGCGTGGCCAATGCTTGGCTGGTGGCATCCAAAGCCGCTACTGCGTCGTGCAATGCAGGGTCGTGGGCGCTCAGGCTTTCCAAATGCACTTGGCGGGCCGCGGCGGGCAGGTGTTCGGCGGCGGGGCGGGCCGTGGGGGCGGGCAGGCCCAGCAGCCCGGCCAGCTCGTGGCTGGCGTGCTGCAAGGTGGCCAGGGCCGCCAATGCTTGCCCGCCGTGGGCTACTTCGGCCTCGCGGTGGGTTTGTTGGGCCTGGGCAAGCAAGGGCTCGGCCGCGGCGCGGTGGGCGGGGGCTGGCTGGTGCAGCAGCGCCGCCAGCCCGGCCCCGGTGGCGAGGAGGCACTGGGTGCTGGCAATTGTTTCGGTCAGCAGTTGGGCAATGGCGCTTTGCTCGGCAGGCAGCAGCACGGTAAGCTGGCTGCCCCAGAAAAGCAGCTGTGCCGGCACGCCGGTGCGCTGCAAGGTGGCTTGCAGGCGGGTGGCCAGGGCATCGGCGCGGGTGGCATCGGCATCGGTCCACGATGGTAGTGCGCCGATGGCGAGGCGCGGCAGCGGGGTGCCGGCGCTTTGGTCGGTAAGGGCCAGCAGGGCACCGGCAATTTGCTGGGCCGAGCGGCGTGAGTGGCCCACGGGGGCATTTACGGCGTGGGCGTAGTCGTTGAGCGTCGTTCGCAGCGCGGGCAGCTGGCTCAAGTCATCATCCAGGGCCGCCGTTTCGACGGGGCGGCCCAGGGCCAGGGTTTGCCGCAACTCGTCGAGCAGGGCCTTTTTGTTGGCTTTGTGCGAGTGCAACTCCAGGCAGGCGGCGCCCAGGCCCATTTGGTCGAGGCGGCGCTTTACTACTTCCAGGGCCGCCATTTTTTCGGCCACGAACAACACTTTTTTGCCCGCGCCAATGGCTTCGGCCAGCAGGTTGGCAATGGTTTGCGACTTGCCGGTGCCGGGCGGCCCCTGGATAATCAGGTTGCGGCCCTCGTGCACGGCCAGCAGGGCCAGCAGCTGCGACGAATCGGCGTCCAGCACTTGATGCAGGTCGGCGGCCGGGCTTTCGGTGTCCAGAAAGGCACCGTCAGCTACGCTCGGCGCGGGGTCGCGGAAACCGGTTTCGCGGCCCAGCAGCGCCCCGATGTTGGGGTGGTCGAGCAGGGTAGCCCCGGCGGGCCAGGTGGCGGGGTCGAGGTCGCGGTAGAGCATGAATTTCCCGAAGGAAAAAAAGCCCAGCGACACGCGGTTGGCCTCCACCGTCCAGCGGGTCTGGCTGGCAACCGCCTTTTTTACAGCGGCGTAGTAGTCGCCCAGGGCGCTGTCCTCGTCAAACTCGGGCAAGGGCAGCTCCAGGGCAAAGGTGGCCCGCAGCTTGGCTTGCAACGACAGATTACCGGCCGCCTCGGCCCCGGAATGCCGCAGCTTGAACCGCTCGGTGGCCGTGCCGCGCTCCAACTGCACGGGCAGCAGCACCAGCGGGGCCAAGTGTGGGGCCTCGCTACTGGCATCCTCGTACCAGGTAAGGGCGCCCAGGGCCAGGAACAAAATGTTGGCCCCGGTTTCTTCGAGGCTGGTGCGGGCGGCGTAGTAAGTGGCCAGCAGGCGGCTTTGCAGCTTGGGGCCGGTTTCGGCGGTTTGGAGCTTGTTGTCGAGTTGCGCTGCCTGCCGCTCGGCGGCCGTGAGGAACACGAGCGGGGGCAAGTCGGGCATCAGGTCGGCCAGCGCGGGCAAAGGCGCGGGCTCGTCGGCGTCGGCAAATAGATGGGAGCGTGCTGGCACCGGTTTCCTGGGTGCTTCCGGCGCGGGCAGGAAGTACATTACCTTGCCCTGCCGCACTAAAATGTCGTACAAGGCCGTGGCTTTTTCCTCTATTATTTCAACGCCCTGCACTTTGGAAGGCCGGAAGTTCAGCAGCGGATTTCGCAGCCCGATGTCGAGCAGGGCTTGCCGGGCAGCTTCGAGGGCCGCCGCCAGCTGCTGCGGGCTCAAGGCGGCGCTGGGCACGCTCACGAACGGGGTGGTGGGTTCAATAGCAGCGGGTTCCACAAATAAATGGATGAAGTAGATAAGGAAGCCCAAAGCTACTACACCCGCGTTGGCGGCGGCAGATGGTTTTTTTGCCGGGTCATGCCAATTGTTGCGGACACGGTGTCCGCCGCCGAGGCTACCGTATCCGACCACTGCCCGCTCCTACGCCCGCCCCAGCCGCGAGTTCGAGTACCCGTACCCAAAGTACAGGCCCAGGCCAATGAGCAGCCACACGAAAAACAGCGTCCAATTATTGATGCCGAGCTGCGTCATCAAATACAGGTTGATGAGCAGGCCCAGGGTGGGCAGCAGCGAGAGCTTTTTCTGAAACGAGAGCACCGCCAGCGCCGCGCAGCACAGCAGGAACACCAGCATTGGGATTTCGTGGCGGAAGCCCTCGTAGCCGTCGCCGAAGGCCGCGAGGCGGAAAAACTCGCGCACCTCGGCCCCGTTGTAGTACCCGAGCAGGGCGGCGCTGCCCAGCAGCAGCAGCGGCACCGCGTACTGCCCGTTCAGGTACGGCACCCGGAAGCGCGCCTCGGAGCGCCCGTAGGGGTCGATGACGAGGATGCCGCCGCACACCAGCGCAAAGGCAAACAGGGTGCCGATGCTGGTCAAATCGACCACCAAATCCATGTTGAGGAACAGGGCGGGCACGGCCACAAAAAAGCCCGTGACGAGCGTGGCAAACGAGGGCGTGTGGAAGCGTGGGTGAATGCGCGAAAACACCGGCGGCAGCAGCCCGTCGCGGCTCATGGTGAGCCAGATGCGGGGCTGCCCCAGCTGAAACACCAGCAGCACCGAGGCCATCGCGAACACGGCACTCACCGCCACCAGCCCCGAGAGGCCCGGCAGCCCCACCTTGGCAAACACGAAGGAGAGCGGGTCGCCCACGCCCAGCTCCTTATAGCTCACCATGCCGGTGAGCACCAGCGTAATCACCACGTACAGCACTGTGCAAATGATGAGGGCCCACATCATGGCCCTGGGCAGGTCGCGCTGGGGGTTTTTGCACTCCTCGGCGGTGGTGCTGATGGCATCGAAACCGATGTAGGCGAAAAAAACCGCCGACACGCCCTTGAGCACGCCGCTCACGCCGTTGGGGGCGAAGGGGTGCCAGTTGGCGGGCTGCACGTAAAACGCGCCCACGGCAATCACCACAAACACGATGATGAGCTTGAGCACTACCAGGATGTTGGAGGCCGTTTTGCTTTCCTTGATGCCGACGTACACCAGCGCCGTGATGAGGACGGTGATGGCGAAGGCCGGCAAGTCAATCACGAAGTGGTAGTTGCCGAAGAGGGCCGGGGCGGCGTTCCAGATTTTGTAGGCTTCGAGCTGCCCGGCCGTGGCCAGGGCCAGGGGCTGGCGGGCTTCCATGAGAGCCAACACTTTTTCGTAGCCCTGGTAGGCGGTTTGGGTGCCGGTGGTGAGGTAGGTGGGCAGGTGCAGCCCCACGCCGTCGAGCAGGCCGGTGAAGTAATCGGACCACGAAATGGCCACCACGATGTTGCCCACGGTGTACTCCATTATCAAGGCCCAGCCGATAATCCAGGCCGCCAGCTCGCCAAACGAGGCGTAGGCGTAGGTGTAGGCCGAGCCGCTGACGGGGATGGTGGCCGCAAACTGCGCGTAGCACAGCGCCGAAAACGCGCAGGCCACCGCCGTAAACACAAACAGCAGCGACACCGCCGGGCCGCCGTCGAGACTGGCCTTGCCGATGGTGCTGAAAATGCCCGCCCCAATGATGGCCGCAATGCCCAGCCCCGTGAGGTCGAGCACGCTGAGGTGGCGGGCCAGGCCACCCGGCGCTCCGTGGTCGGCGGGCGGGTTGGCGAGGATGGATGCGACCGTTTTGCGGCGAAAAAGGGACGAGTTGGAGGCCATGCGGGAATTCGGGGGCGGGTTTGAAGGGCAAAAGATACCGCCATCCGGCGGAAACCAGCCCGGCCGGTGGCGTTGCCGCCCGTGCCTCAACCCGTCCGCAAGCTGCTGCTTGCCCTCAGCGCAACAGCCACGGAAGCACGTTGCCGCTCACGTTCAGCATCATGCTGGCCCCTGTGCCCAGACGTACCGGCACCCCCACCGAAAGTGCCCCCACCCCCACCCCGCCCAGGCCCTGGCCGGCGCCGTAGGCCGGGTTGCGCAGGGCCAGGGGCGCAAAGCTGGGGTTGGCGGGCAGCTCCGGCCCGCCCGGTGTGTAGGTGGGCACCAGGCTGCCGTAAGCCTGCACCCGGTACGCCGCAAAGTTGTACTGAATAAAGGGCTGCACCCGCCCCGGCCTGCCCAGCAGGTAGCGCACATAGGGCTGCACGGCGTAGCCGACAACGCCCGCCGCCGGCCGCAGCACGTAGTTGCCCGACACGTAGGCCCCCGACGAAAATCGGCCCGGTCCGCTGCTGGCGCGGGCCGGAAATTCGAGCCCGAGGCCCGGCGTAGCCAGCGGCTGTTGGGCCAGGGCCAGGGCCGGCAAAAGCGTGAGGGCCGGCAGGGTGAGGTGGAGGAAGTTCATGGCAGTTTGGAGGGTTGTGGGTACTGGGTTTTTGGGTGTTCGGTTTTTGGTTTTTGGTGTTCGGTTTTTGGTGTTGGGTCTTAAAGTTTTCGGTATTGATTATCAAGTACCCAACACCGAACACCAAAAACCCAAAAACCGAATTCCGAAAACCCACTCATCATTTAATTCAGTCTTCCCCTTGGTCA
>JANXUO010000457.1 GCA_025356245.1 Hymenobacter sp. | reverse complement strand
ACACTAAGGCGTCGTTCGACTTCGACAACCAGATGAAGTTCGACTACGCGGGCGAGGAAACCGACATCATCCGGAAAGTGGACTTGGGCAACGTGAGTTTGCCGCTCACCAACTCGCTGGTGCAGGGCGGGCAGAATCTGTTCGGCATAAAAACCCAGTTGCAATTTGGCAAGCTGGGCGTGACGGCCGTGGCCGCCACCGTGCGCGGCACCGCCGACGAGGTGCGCGTCCAGAACGGCGCCCAGGGCCGGCAGTACGAGATAAAAGCCAGCCAGTACGAGCGCGACCGGCACTTCTTTCTGTCGCAGTTCTTCCGGGAGCGCTACGACCAGGCCCTGCGCAACCTGCCCACCATCCAGAGCGGCGTGTCCATCACCCGCCTGGAGGTGTACGTGACGAACGACAACCGCACCACTGATAACCTGCGCAACGTGGTGGCGTTGATGGATTTGGCCGAGCCCCGGCGCGTGTATCAGCAAGGTTTTTTCAAGCCGAGCAGCCTGCCCATAGTGCCAGCCCGCAACGAAGCCAATTTTGAGTACGCAACATTGCTGGCAGGTGGGGCCCTGGCCCGCAACAACACTTCGGTGGACCAGTACTTGCAGGCCGGGGGCGGGCCGACCTTTCCACCCCTCACCAAAAACCTTGACTACGAACGGGTACGTGCCCGCAAGCTTGATGCCCGCGAGTACACTTTCAATGCCCAACTGGGGTACTTGAGCCTCAACACCGCCCTGCTGCCCGACCAGGTGCTGGGCGTGAGCTACGAGTATTTTTACAACGGCCAGACCTACAAGGTGGGCGAAACCGTGGTGGATTACGCCAATGTGGCCCCCGACCAGGTGATTTTCCTCAAGATGCTGAAGGCCACTAACCCGGGCGTCGGTATTTTGCCCACGGCCCGGCCCGACCCGCTGGCCCCGACGGCCGCGCCCGAAACCCGCAATACGCCGACCTGGGACCTGATGATGAAAAACATCTACGCCCTGAATGCCTCTCAGCTCCAGCGCGACAACTTCCAGTTGCAGCTGGTTTACAAGGACGACGCGACCGGCGTGGACTTGATTTCGTTGAAAGAAGGCGCTAAAATTCAGAACACGCCGCTGATTCAGGTGCTGGGCCTCGACCACGTAAACCCCAACAACGACCGCAACCCCGACGGCAACTTCGACTACTTCCCCGGCATCACCATCGACCCCGAGCTGGGCAAAATAATCTTCCCGCAGGTGCAGCCGTTTGGCAACTACCTGCGGGCGCAATTCGACACGCTGAACGCCGACCCGGCTGTGGCCGCCGCTGAGCGGGTGCGGGTGCAGAAGTACGTGTACCAAGCCCTTTACAACCAGACGCAAAGCGACGCTCAGCAGCAGCAGGAGCGCGACAAGTTTTTCCTGCGCGGCCGGTTTCAGGGCGGGGCTTCGTCGGACGAGATTAGCTTGCCCGGCATTGGCATTGCCCAGGGTTCGGTGCGGGTGCGCTCGGGCTCGACGTTGCTCACTGAAGGCACCGACTACCAAGTGTATTACGACCAGGCGAAGGTGAAAATCCTCAACCCGGCCTACCTTAATTCGGCCAACGAATTGCGGGTCGAGTTCGAGAAAAACGCGCTGGTGCAGGTGCAGCCGCGCCGCCTGCTCGGCACCCGGCTCGACTACCGCCTGAACAAGGACGTGAACATCGGCGGTACGGCGCTCTATATGCTGGAGAACCAGGCCCCCGGCATCAACCGCGTGAACGTGGGCGACGAGCCGGCCAACAACGGCATCGTGGGCCTGGATGGCAGCTTTCGGAAGGACAGCCGGGTGCTGACCAAGTACCTGGACAAGCTGCCGTTTTTGAGCACGAAGGAGATTTCGACCATCGCCTTCAGCGGGGAGTTTGCCAAGCTGCTGCCGGGCCGCTCGCAACTGGGGCGCGGCGAAGACGGGGTGAGCTACGTGGACGACTTCGAGAACTCGCGCACGCCCTACACGCTGGGCGGGCTGGCGGCCATTCCGAGCTGGCGGCTGGCGGCCACGCCCTCCACCATCAGCACGGCTTCTGGCCCGAACGCGCTGGGCATCAACGACCGCCGCGCCCGCTTGGCTTGGTACACCGTGGACCAGACGTACTACACCAGCGGCCCCAACGTGCCCACCAACATCGGGGCCGGCGACCTGCTCAACCACTACACGCGGGGCGTGCAGCGCAACGAGGTGTTTCCGAACAAGGACCTGGGCGCGACCGGCAACGGCTTCGAGTATGCCTTCGATTTGGCGTATTTCCCTGACGAGCGCGGGCCTTACAACTACAACCCGGCCGTGACGGCCGACGGCCGACGGTTTGGCCCCGGCACCGACCTGACCCAGAATTTCGGCGGCATCTCGCGGGCCATCACCTTCGACACCGACTTCGACAACGCCAACGTCGAGTACCTCGAATTCTGGATGATGGACCCCTTTATCCAGGCGGCTCCGAACTCCAGTCGGGCCAACATCACCGACAACGACGGGCACGACGCGCCCAACACCACGGGCGGCGAGCTGATAATCAACCTCGGCAACGTGAGCGAGGACGTGCTGCGCGATGCCAACCAGTACGAGTTTGAGAACGGCCTGCCCACCAGCCTCGACCAGCAGAACATCGACGACAACAGCAGCCCCACCATTTGGGGGCGCGTGAGCCGGCAGCAGTTTCTGACCGATGCCTTTGCCGCCGCGCCCGGTGCCCGCGCCTTGCAGGACGTGGGCCTCGACGGTGTGAACGACGACGCCGAACGCGCCAAAGCCGGCACCGCCAACTCATACCCGGCCAGCTACAGCGCCCTGCCCGACCCCAGCAACGACAACTTCCGCCACCACCTCGACCCGGCCTACGACGCGGCCAACGCCAAAATTCTGGCCCGCTACAAAAACTACAACGGCTACGAGGGCAACTCGGTCGAGAACAGCCGCCTCAGCTCCACGGCCCTGCCCGACAAGGAAGACCTGAACCGCGACAACGTGGTGCAGGACGTGGAGCGCTACTACGAGTACCGCCTCCCCCTGAAGCCCGCCACCGACCCGGTGGAGCCGCTGACCGTGGGCCAGAATTACGTCATTGATAAGGTAATTACGCCGTCCATCAACGGCGACCAGGTGACGTGGTACCAGTTTCGGATTCCGGTGCGCGAACCGACCCGGCGGGTTGAAAACGGCGTGACAACGTCGGCTGATTTTGGCTTTAAGAACATTCGGTTTTTGCGGATGTACATGACCGGCTGGGCCGAGCCGGTGGTGCTGCGCCTGGTGCAGCCCCAGTTTGTGGCCAACCAGTGGCGGCGCTACAACTTCCGCATCACCGATGCCCGGCGGCCCAGCGGCCCCATCCGCACCGACGCCGATGCCTTCAGCGTTTCGACGGTGAGCGTGGAGGAAAACGGGGCCGGCACGGCCGTGAACTCGGGGGCCATTACTTACGTCACGCCGCCCGGCATTCAGCGCGACAAGGAGTACGGCAGCACCAGCACCTCGCGGGTGCAGAACGAGCAGAGCCTGCGCCTGTGCGTGAGCGGCCTGCGCGACGGCTACGCCAAAGCGGCCTACAAAAACCTATCTACTAATTTGCTCCGCTACAAGCGCCTGCGGATGTTTTTGCACGGCGACACGGAGGACGAAAACCTGCTCGACGGCGACGTGCAGGCATTCGTGCGCATCGGCACCGACTACACCCAGAACTACTACGAGTACCGGTTGCCGCTCAAAATCACGCGCCGGGCCGATGTCGTTGGCAAGTCGGAAGACGCGCTCCGCGATGCCGTGTGGCCGACGGTCAACAACGTGGACGTGGCCTTTCAGGATTTCATCGACGCCAAGAGCGAGCGCAACCGGCAGCCCAACCCCAACCTCATCACGCCCTACTCCAAAGTGCTGGCCAACGGCGCGACCATTACCGTGGTGGGCAACCCCGACTTCTCGACCGTGCAGGGCTGCATGATTGGCATCCTCAACCCCACCAACCTCGACGTGCCGGTGGGGGAGGGCGGCAAATCGGTGTGTTTGTGGGCCGACGAGTTTCGGGTGTCGGACTTTGAAACCGACGCCGGCTACGCGGCCACCGCCCGCCTGAGCGTGAAGCTGGCCGACGTGGCCAACCTCACGGCCACGGGCAGCTTCACGAGTATCGGCTTTGGGGGCTTGCAGGACAAGGCCCAGCAACGCTCGCTCGACGACGTGTTTCGGGGCGATTTGAGCGCCACCATCGCCGCCGACAAGTTTCTGCCGCCGGCCCTGAACCTGCGCGTGCCCATGCTGGTGCAGTACGGCCGCGAAAGCCGCACCCCCAAGTACGACCCCCTCGACCCCGACACCAGGCTGAGCCAGAGCCTGGAGAAGTTTCAGGACGATGCCGGGCAGCAGGCCGCTTACCGCACCAAAGTCATCGACCAGACCACCACCCGCACCATTGCCCTGCTCAACGTGCGGAAGGAGCGCGGCCCGGCCCCCGGTGCCGCCCCGCCTGCCCTCGCCCCCGGCGCGGCCCCGGCCAAAGCCCGCACCCCCAAGCCCTGGGACGTGGAAAACGTGGCCCTGAGCTACTCGCTGGCCGAACGCTGGCACACCGACATCCGCACCCTGCGCGACTACACCCGCGCCTACACGGCGGCCGTGGCCTACACCTACCAGCTCACGCCCAAAAACTACGCGCCCCTGGCCGACATCAAGGCCCTGAGCAACCCCTACCTCAAGGTGTTGCAGGGCATCAACTTTACGCCCTTGCCCTCGCGCTTTTCGTTTCGGACCGATATTGACCGGCGCTACAACGAGCGGTTTTTTCAGCGCGTCGCCAACCCCGGCGAGGTGCCCAGCGAGGTGCTGCCCCGCGTCTATCAGAAGGCGTTTTTCATCAACCGCATCTACGACCTGCGCTGGGACCTGACCAAGGCCCTCACCTTCGACTACACCGCCACCAACCGGGGCGTGCTCGACGAAGGCCCCGGCCCCACCCTCGGCGACTCCGACCAGGCCCTGCGCAACCGCGAAGCCCTCAAAAACAACCTGCTGCGCGGCGGGCGCACCACCAACTTCAACCAAACCGCCGCCCTTACCTACCGGCTGCCGCTCGACAAGTTCCCGCTCACCGACTGGCTGAGCGCCGACACCCGCTACTCGGCCCACTACACCTGGCAGGCGGCCTCCACGGCCCTGCGCGCCCCCCTCAACCCGGTGCCGCTGAATGATGCCGACACCGCCACTGCGGTGCTCAACCTGGGCAACACCATCCAGAACAACCGCGAACTGACCGCCAACGGCAAGATTGACCTCGTGAAACTCTACAACAAGGTCAAGTTTCTCAACATCATCAACAACGCCCAGCCCGCCGCCCGCGCCGCCGCGCCGCCCCGCGACGAGGCCGCCCCCGCCAACACCGTGGAGGGCCGCCCCAAGCCCGCAGCCAAAGACACCACCAAAAAAGACCCCCTGCGCTTCGTGAAGGCCGTGCTGCGGGGCGTGATGACGGCCCGCTCGCTCAACTTCACCTACACCCGCTCCGAGGGTACGCTGCTGCCCGGCTACCTGCCCAAAACCAAGCGCTTTGGGTTCAACGACGGGTTTACGGCGCCGGGGCTGCCTTTCATCGCGGGCGAGCAGCCCGATTTGGATGAGCTGTATTTGCGGGCCAGCGGCCGGGGCTGGTACACCGACCAGAGCCAGTTCCTCAACACCCCGCTCAGCTCGCTCTTCACCGAAAACCTGAACTTGCGGACCGCCCTGGAGCCGTTCCGCGAGTTCAACATCCAGGTCGATGCCAAGCGGCAGAGCACATTGAGCCGCGAGGTGTACTACCGCAAGGCCATCGACACGCTCTCGGTGAGCGGGCAAACCTACGCCGACGGCCGCCTCGCCCCGCGCCAGAGCCTGGGCAGCGGCTCGTTCAGCACGAGCACCGTCACCATCCAAACCTTGTTCGGCGACTTGAGCGCCAACGGCGAATCGTCGCGGGC
>JANXUO010000422.1 GCA_025356245.1 Hymenobacter sp. | reverse complement strand
CGCGGCCGGTTTCGTACTTGTCGCCGGCGCTGCTTTTGGTTTCGGTGTTGGCCGAGGCCTGGGCGGCCTGCATGGCGGCGGTGGCAGCGGCAATGCGCTCGGCGATGAAGGCGGCGCAGGCGGCGTGGAGGGCGGGTTTGGTTGTGCTCATGGCAGGAAATCCCATTCCACGAACAAGAAGTTTTCGGGTTGCAGGCCGGCTTGCAGCCCCGCCGCCAGCCAAGCGGGCTGGGTAGCCTGCACCCGGTCGCGCTTGCGACGCTTTAGCTCGGCGAATACGATGGTGGTGCCGTGCCAGCCCAACACGTCCCAACAGCCTGCGTATTTGCCGTTGTTGTTGTTAGCAATGGCGGCCAGCGCGTCCGCTACCCAATGCTCGTTTTCCGGCAAGGGCTGGTGGGGTTGTTGCTTGCGCTGTTCGCTTGGAATGTCAAGCCAAGCGGTAAACATATTCGGTCGAGAGGCCGGGGCTCCGTAGGCTTCCACCCAACGGGCATTCCACCCCGAAAGGCGAAATAGCTCATACACGCACAACTCAGCAAACATTGGGCGGCCCGCGAAATCCACCAGTTTCTTACCGCCAAAAGTATCGGCGATGGGCAGCCCCTGCCACTCTCGCAACTCTAATTCTACTTTAGGAACTGCCACCGATTGACCTGCTATCAGTAGCGTTTCAGTCGTGGTGGGACACAATAGACTTGGGTATTTTGCCACTGAAGGAAATTTAGAAGCGGTGAAAAACAAGATGCTAATCAACTATTAATGAGACCATAAGTCCCTCCGCCACCACCCTATCATTCCCCAACCGGGGCACCTTGTTTTGGCCGCCCAGCCTCCCCAGACTTTTCATGCAGCGCTGAAAGGTCCCGGCAGGCAGGGCACAGTAGCAACTTTCATGATGCCTTGCTTTACTTCCGTTTCGCCTTGGCCAGCGTTCGCAAGTCCAGTTTGTCCTTGGGCCGGCCACTGCTGGCTTTGTTTTTTTTCAAGTCCGCATAACTGATAAAATTGACCTTTACGCCATCCCAAACGTCGGCTTCGCAATTCGGAAAACATTCCGCGAAGGTCACGCCGTCGATGTCGTTCAAAACATCTATGCGAACGGGGGCTACACCCAATTGAATAAAGCCGCCCGGCACCATAAAATCGACCTCCGGGTACATACTGCCAAACCCAAAATCTCGCATTACTTGCACCAACCGCCGGGCATTATCTTCTGAGATTTCCACCCACACATCAATATCGGCGGTAAAGCGCAGGTAGCCGTGAAAAGCCACTGCGTAGCCCCCCACCACCATGTACCTAACGCCGTGGACGTTTAACAACCCGATAAAGTCTTTGTAGTCTTGGTCCAGGGAATTGGCTAGGGTCATGGCGGTAGTAAAACCAGATGGATTGTGCCCGCAGGTGTTCCAGCGCCGCCAGCCGCTCCTGCGGTGCTTTGGTCAGCCAATACGCCACGTCTTCCGCATCTTGGTCAGCGTGAAGCGTGGTTTTACGGGTAACGGTTTTATCGAGGCGGAGCATAGCACAAGGTACGAAAATTTAAGCGTTTTTGACCAGCCCCTCCGCCACCACCCTATCATTCCCCAACCGGGGCACCTTGTTTTGGCCGCCCAGCCTCCCCAGGCTTTTCATGTAGCGCTGGAAGGCCCCGGCGGGCAGGGCCGTGAGGTGCAGCGGCACGAGGATGTTGCCCCGGCGCAGGTCGTCGTAGTAGGTGTTGCGCTGGCGCAGGGCGGCGTCGAGGGCGGCGGCGAAGGCGGCGGGCGCGTGCGGGGGGCGGGCAAACTCCACCAGCCACTCGTGGCGCGAGGGCTGGGCGGGGTCGATGCTGACGAGCGGGGCCACGGTGAACTCCGTGACTTCCACCTCCGGGCACTGGCGCATGGCTTCGCGCAGGGCCTGCTCCACTTCTTCGCCGATGACGTGCTCACCGAAGGCCGAGAGGAAGTGCCTGATGCGGCCCGTGACGACCACGCGGTGGGGCTGCAAGCTCACAAACCGCACGGTGTCGCCCAACGAGTAGCCCCAGAGGCCGGCGTTGCTGCTGAGTACCACGGCGTACTGCTTATCCAGCTCCACGTCGGCGATGCTGAGGCGGGGCGGGTTGGGCTCGTAGAACCGCTCGGCGGGCACAAACTCGAAGAAGATGCCGCTGTCGAGCAGCAGCAGCAGGCCGGGGTTGCCGGGCTGGTCCTGAAACGCCAGAAAGCCCTCGGAAGCCGGAAAAAGCTCAATACTATCGATGGGTTTACCAATGGTTTCAAACAGCTTGGCCCGGTACGGCTCAAAGTTGACGCCGCCGTACACGAACAGGTCAAAATCGGGAAAAATATCCTTCACCGGCCGCCCGGTGCGGGCCACGAGGCGGTCGAAATACATTTGCACCCAGGGCGGAATGCCGGAAATGAGGCTCATGCGCTGGCCCAGAGTTTCGTCCACGATGCGGTCGAGCTTGGTTTCCCAATCCTCGATGATGTTGGTCGCGTAGCTGGGCAGCTGGTTCCGGCGCAGGTAAGCCGGCACGTGGTGGTTCACGATGCCCGAGAGCCGCCCCGTGGCCAGGCCGTGGTGGTTTTCGAGGGCCGGCGAGCCGCTCAGAAACATCAGCTTGCCGTCCAGAAAACGACTGCGGCCGGTGGCGTGCACGTAGTGCAGCAGCGCATCGCGGGCCCCGTTGATGTGGTTGCCGATGCTGGCGCGGGTGATGGGAATGTACTTGGTGCCGCTGGTGGTGCCGCTGGTTTTGGCTAGGTACAGCGGCCGGCCGGGCCACAGCACATCGACCTCGCCGGTCTGGGTGCGGTCGAAGTACGGTTTCAGGGCCTCGTAGTCGCGGACGGGAACGTGGGCGACCAACTCGGCAGGCGTATGCACGGCCGCCAGCTCGTGGGCGCGGCCAAAGGCGGTGGGCGCGGCGGTGGCTGTGAGGCGGGCCAGCAGGCGCTGCTGCGTGCCTGCTGGGTCGCGCTGCCACTGGCGGTAGCGGTGGGCCACGTAGGCGGCCACGGGGCGACTGAGACTAGCTTTGAGGCCCATGGCGGCACGTCCGTTGGCGGGGAAAGTAGCGCCGCTGGCCGGGCTGCGAAGGTACATCCGCCCAAGGGGCGGCCCGGCTGCGCAACCTTGGGGGTAGCTTGGCGGTACCAAAGGTTCATCTTCTCAACCCAAAAACAAGTTTTCATGGCAAACCACACTGGCAAAGCCGCCTGGACCGGCGACATCAAAGGCCACGGCCGCCTCACCACCGGCAGCGGCGTCATCGACGCCCCGTATTCCGTTGGCTCGCGCTTTCAGGGCGAGAAAGGCAGCAACCCCGAGGAGCTAATTGGCGCGGCCCACGCCGGCTGCTACACCATGTACCTCACCAGCGTGCTCACCAAGCACGGCCACACGGTGGCGGGTGTCACCACCACCACCACCGTCACGATGGACCCCAACGACGGCCACCCCGTCATCACCAAAATTCACGTCAGCACCGAAGGCCACGTGAGCGGCGGCGGCATCACGGCCGACGACTTCCAGAAGCACGCCGAGGATGCCAAGGCCAATTGCCCCGTGTCGCGGGCGTTGAGCGCCGTGCCCGAAATGACTTTGGAAGCAAAGCTGGCCTAAGTTTGAGTCTTGAGTCGGAAGTTGGGAGCAGTGCGTTCAAAACCGCGCATGAGCTACTGATTTGAAGGGTGTTGCTCTGAAATGAGGCAACGAGTACCCGGCAAGTCGGACAGCTCAACATGCGGCGCAGCGCTCCCAACTCCCAACTCAGCGTTACTTTCGCGTTATGCCCAGCGTTACCCCCTCCAATCGTATTCTTTTGCGGCCTGCCAACACGTCGCGCGTATCCTTTTGGTGGCAGCTGGGGCTGGGGCTCGTGTGGCTGGGCTATGTGCTGTTTGCCCGTTGGGCCGACGTAGGCGAGCATTCGTTCCACTTCGTGCACTGGGTTTTCCTAGTATTTACCATTGGCTACCTGGCTTACGTGCTAGTAAACAACGCGCCCCTGCTGGGCACGCAGAGCTACCTGGAGTTTACGCCCGGCTACCTGGTGTTCAAATCGGGCTTGTTTCGGGCCAAGCAGGTGTTGCCCGCCGAGCAAATGGCGGCCATTGAGCTGGAGCCCATGCTGCTGCGGGTGCGCCAGCACAACGGCGAAGTGTTTCCCTTCAAGCTAAGCCAGGTTAAGGGAAAGCGCCGCAAGGTGCGCTTCCGTGAGCAACTGCGGCAGTTTGCGGCCCAGCACGGCGTGGCGTTGCAGGAGCGCAGCAGCGCAGTGGCCTAAACTACTCGAACAACGGCCCCAGCGGCAGTTCGATGCCCGTGGCCGGGTCGGTCAGGGTCTGGTCGTTGTGAAAAAACTTGTATTCACCGGGAGCGGAGTACACTGCGATGCCGTACATTTTGGGCAACACAATCCAGCACGACTTTACTCCGGCAGCAAAGTAGGCGCTGGTCTTATCAATCAACTCATCCAATGCCTGCGAAGGCGAGAGGATTTCGATGGTTGTTATTGGAAGCTGCCGGGCCACAATGTGGTCGGCGGTCATATCGAGCGCCATCTTTGGCAGGATGCAAACGTCTGGCACCATCACCCTCCCCCCACTTCAATGTTCAGTTCCGACATAAAACGGAACTGGTTCCGATACTTGGTTTTCAACTCAAATCCGATGTTGAGTTGAATGGCGCTGTGATTTTCGCTCGGCATAGGCTTTCCGCGTTCCAATTCGTAGTCGGAAATTTCCGGGGCAAGGGTTTCCATATCCATCACGAGGCTAGGGTTCACCAAATATAACGCGGGGCTACCGGAAAATAAGCCATGTGCGGCGCTACGCCTGCCCAAACTTCTTGCGCAAGTCCTCCACCTGCTCGCGAAACTTGCGGTCGCTGTCCACCAGGTCGGACACGGTTTGCACCGAGTGCATAACGGTGGTATGGTCGCGCCCCCCGAAGTGGAAGCCGATGGTTTTGAGGGTGTGGCTGGTGTGGTGCTTGGCGAAATACATGGCTACCTGCCGGGCCGTCACAACCTCCTTTTTGCGGGTCTTGTCCTTTAGCAGTTCCACCGAAATTTTGAAATAAGCGGCTACGGTTTTCTGAATAAAGTCGAGGTTGACCTCGGCCTCCACTTCTTCGATAATGTGGCGCAAGGCCTGCTTCACCATTTCCAGGTCGATATCGCGGCGGCTCAGGCTGCTCTGAGCTACCAGCGAGGCGATGACGCCCTCCAGCTCACGCACGTTGGTATGCACCGAGTTGGCGAGGTAGTCCACCACGTGGTCCGGCGGAATGTCGATGCCGTCCTGTTCCATCTTGTTGCGGATGATGGCCACCCGCGTTTCAAAGTCCGGGCT
>JANXUO010000103.1 GCA_025356245.1 Hymenobacter sp. | reverse complement strand
GTGGGCTGGGCGTGGTAGTAGCGCCACAGGTGCAGGCCGGCTTCGTAAACGGCCTGGGCGGCGGGCGAAAACACGACCGGCTCCCGGCCGCCACCGGGCGCGGCCTCAGCCTCAGCAAACAGGCCCGGCGCGAGGCCGGCCACAGCCGCCACGCCCGCTTTGCCGGCCAGATAGCGGGTCATAAAATTGCTGGCAAATTTCTCCCGCGCCCCTACCTGCGTTTCCGTGAACGGCAGCCAGTGGTTGGGGCCGTCGGCACCGGAAATACGGTTCTGGCCATGAAAGAGCGTAAAGGCCAGGCAGTCGTTGTGAAACCCGTGGTCGGTTTTCCAGCCCTCGGCCGGAAACAGAAATTGGTCTCGGTCATTGAGCCAGGTAGCCTCTAGGCAGTGCCGCACGGCGAAGTAGATGGAGACAAAGAGCAGGCCGCTACCTGAAATTTCGTAGCAATACCGTTCCTGCTTTTTGGAAAGAATGGCCAATTGATTGTTGTGCTGAAAATCGGCTGGGCTGCTTACCATCAAACCAATTTTTTCGCCGTTTTTCGGCAAACATCTTATAAGCCATTTATTTAAACTTTCCGGTAATTTGCCGTAAAACGTCTTTTTACCAAGCAGCGCCCCTTCTCGGTTGTACACATCAGCCTGCACTTCATCGAATTGCTCTTCCTGGCGGCCATTCCACACGAAAAACCCGATGGGAAATTGGCCCTTCACGTTGTCGAATGTGTCGGCCGGAACCACGAAAATTTTTTCGAGCTTCGCTCGGTATTGGGTCCGAAAAACGGCAAAGTTCGACGCTTGCAAATTTTTCAACTTTGAAAAATTTGCAAGCGTCGAACTTGGGATTTCCTTATAGACCCGCATCATGAACTGGGTGAAAAGCTCGTTGCTGGCCTTGCCCATTATGCCTTTGTAGCGCTGGTAAGTTTTGTTCTCGATGGCCGTTCCCGCCTTGTTCTGCCCGGTGCCCGACACGGTGCGGGCTGTGGTGGCTTCCGCATACGGCGGGTTGATGTAAACCACCAGCTTCTTGCGCTTCTCCTCGTCGTTGATGACGGCTTGCAAGGGCGCGGGCAGCTTGCTGAAGTCATCGTTGAGAAAGTCGAACTGGAACACGTGGCTGTCGAGTAGGTGGGCACCGTTGTGGATGCGCTCGTGCATCACCTCCACGTCGGCCTGGTCGAGGGTGCTGGCCCACACGTTATACTTGTTGGTGAGGCCGGCCAGCAGGTTGCCTGTGCCGGCGGCGCAGTCCCAGATGGTGTATTCGTCCTGCCAATCCTCGCCCAACACCTGGGCCAGGTACTGCTGCGAGAGCGCCACCCAGGGCTGGGGCGTGTAGTAGGAGCCTTTGCGCTCGCGCACGTCCTGGGGCACGAGCAGGTCGCGGCGGTTCACCAGGTAGTCCCAGTATTCTTGGTTGGGCGGGCGGTGGTAGCGGTTCCAGAACTGCTGGTGCGCCACTTGCCGGTCGCTAAAATCGGTGCGCGACGACGTAAACAACCCCGCTTCAGTCAGGTGGCGGTCCAGTTCGTAGTGGTCGTGGCGGAGCAGCACGAAGAGCTTTTCGCGCAGCGAGTTGTTTTCCTCCGACAGCAGGTCGGCCAGGTAGAAGTCGCCATCGATGATGCCCGTCTTCTGGGCCTTGTCCCAATCTACCCGAATGGTGGGCTTCACGGCGGCCACCCATTTGTTGTACACCACCATGAAATTGTTTTTGTCGATGCGGGTTTTCTGAATTCCGCGCTTGCTTTCCAGGAAATTTTGCTGAATGAAGCGGCGCAGTTCCCGGTCGTCGGTTTCGAAGTTGTAGAGCAGTGCTTCGCGCTCAAGCACTTCCCGCACTCGGCCCAGCACCAGCCCAAACTCGCGGGTGTCGTAGTTGCTGGGCGTGATGTTCCAGTTGAAATCGTTGAGGTAAAAAATCCCGCTCAACTCATCGTAGGGCACGAATGCTATTTTTTCGCCGTCGAACGCACCCAGAAACGGCGGCGGCAGGTGCCGGTCAAATGCACGGGCCTTGCCCACGGTGAGCACGAGCTGCGTCAGGGAGTGGTAGATGTTGCTGCTGCCTGTTTTGGCCTCGGCCCACAGCAAGCTTTCGCGCTCAAACAAGCCACTATCGGCCTGATGTGCCTGAACGCAAAAATCCACGTTGCCAATGATGCGGGTACAGTCGTAGAGCCAGAAATAATCGGCGGCAACTTTCAGCTTCAATTCTTCTTCGCGAATGTTCTGGTAGCGCATAAAAAGCGATGTTGGGTGCTTAGGGCCGGGAGTTGCGAGCAGACCACCCGGCACCAGAGCGAAAAAAAAAATTGACAAATGCTACTCAATAGCGGCTGACTGACCCTCGTAGCCTTCGTCCACCAGAAGCCCGCGGCCCAGGGCGCTTTGCACGGCCAGCACGTCGCACCGTTCGTTTTCGGCGTGGCCGGCGTGGCCCTTTATCCAGCGAAAACTCACCTGCCGCTGCCGGTATATTTTTAGGAAGCGGCGCCATAAATCTTCGTTGGCTTTTTTACCGAAATCGGGCTTTTTTTCCCAGCCAAAAACCCAGCGTTTCTCTACCGAATCGACGACGTATTTGGAATCGGAAACCACCAAAACCGGAATTTCGGGGCGCGTCACGGCTTCCAGGCCCACAATCACGGCCAGCAGCTCCATGCGGTTGTTGGTGGTGTGGCGGTAGCCTTGGGTCAACTCTTTTTCGTGCGGGCCATAACGCAAAATAGCCCCGTAGCCGCCAGGGCCGGGGTTGCCCCGCGCCGAGCCGTCGGTGTAGAGGTGAATCATCTGATTGATTGTTGAATTGTTGAATTTAGGACTTACGCACACTGCCAGCTGCGAAGCGGTGATATGTTGGTATTCAGGCAGTTAAAGGAAAGCCTAGCCGCGAAGCGGCGACACCTCACGCCCCTTTTAAGGTGTCACCGCTTCGCGGTTGGGAACTGATTGACCAAACATTACTACCAACATATCGCCGCTTCGCGGCTGGCAAATCAGGCCGAGTGCGTAAGTCCCAGAATTGTTAAAAATTGTTGCTCTTGTGTGCCCTGGAGCACTGCGCCCACTGCGTTTTTACCACTGCGCCCACTGCGGGACAGACGCACTCGCCAGCAACAATTAAGCGTTTCGGGGGGCTCGATGCCGCCGGGTATGTAGCCACAGACGCACTCGCCAGCAACAATTAAGCAATGCAACAATTAAGCAATTCAATCAAAAATTCGCCTTAAATAATTTGATGGCTATTGCCAATAGAATAACGCCGAATACGCGGCGTAAAACGTCTTCGCCCGCTTTGCCCAATTTTTGTTCCAGCCAGGGGCTTATCTTGAGCACGAGGTACACAAAAATTAAGTTAAGCCCGATGCCCACCAAAATATTTGGCAGTGAGTAAGCCGCCCGCAACGACAGCAGCGTCGTCATGGTGCCCGCGCCTACAATGAGCGGAAACGCCAGCGGCACAATGCTGCCGGTGCTGCTCATAATATCGGACTTAAACAGCTCAATGCCCAGTATCATTTCCATGCCAATGAGAAAAATGATGATGGCGCCGGCCAGGGCAAAGCTTTCGTTGTCAACCCCAAAAAGCCGCAAAATGCTTTGCCCCACAAACAGAAAAGCCACCATCAGGCAGCCCGCTACAAACGTGGCTAATTCCGGTTTTATCTGTCCTTCACGCTGCCGGATTTGAATGATGATGGGAATGGAACCCATAATATCAATCACGGCAAAAAGCGTGAGCGTAACCGAAAATATTTGTTGAAGCGAGAACACGGCGGATTTAATGATGAATTAGGTTGCCGTTGGGCACTGCGCTCACTGCGGGACATATCCCAAAACGAACGCACAACGCTACAAAAACTGCTCAATGTCGCCCAAGCCCTCGCGCACCAGCTCAAAGTCGTCGTTGGTGCAGTCGATGATGGTGCTGGGCACGTTGCCGCCAAAGCCGCCGTCGATAACTAAATCAACCAGGGCGCGGTATTTTTCGAGGATGAGGTCGGGGTCGGTGACGTACTCTTCCAGGGTTTCCTCGTCGGTGCGGACCGAAGTGCTGACGATGGGGTTGCCCAGCTCGCGCACCAACTGCCGCACAATGGCGTTGTCGGGCACCCGGATGCCGACGGTTTTGCGCTTTTGCCCGCCTACGCGGGGCGCTTTGGCGCTGGCCTCAAACAGAAACGTGAACGGCCCCGGCAGGGCTTTTTTGATAACCTTGTAAGTGGCCGTGGTGATGCCATGGGCGTAGTCGGCAATGTGCGACAAATCGTGGCAGATAAAGCTGAGGTTGGCCTTTTCGGGGTTCAGCCCTTTGATGCGGCACAGGCGCTCGACGGCCTTTTGGTTGTGCAGGTCGCAGCCGATGCCGTACACGGTATCAGTTGGGTAGATGATGATGCCGCCCTTGCGGAGCACTTCGACGGCCTGCTGGATGCGGGCCAGGGGCGGGTTTTCGGGGTGAATGCGGAGGATGGTCGCGGCCATTGACGAAGAAAAAAGTCGGGGATTGGAGAAGCCGAGCCCGCAGCCCGGCGGCGACGGTTATCGGAAGTAGCGGGCAAGGTACTAACACGGCCGAAATTTTGCGCGCTACGGCCCACGCCGAGTGGCGGGGCAGCGGGCTTTCTGGCGGCCGGTGGTGCGTACTTTTGGCCGATTTACGGAAAGTTTCCGAGTGTCTGGAACGGCTTGCTGTTCCATCCCAGGCCGGAAGCCCTCACCAACAAACCCCAACAATGCCGACCGATTTCAAAGCCCAGGCGCAACGCCGCCGCCGGCGCCTGGCCACCGTCAGCGTGGTGCTCAGCCTCACGCTGATTTGCTTTTCGTACTACTTCTACCAGATTTTTTTCACCGGCAACATCGAAAGCCCCGACGACCGCACCTACGTCCTCATCCGGCGCGGGGCCACCTGGAAAACGGCCCTCGACGAGATTGAAGGCACTGGCAAAGTGGTTGATAAACTCTCGTTGCGGTTTGTGGCCCGCCTGCTCAACTACGACCGCCCCGGCGCCGTGAAGCCCGGCCGTTACGAGCTGAAAGACGGCTACACCAACCGCGAGTTGATAAACGTGCTCAAGGCCGGGCTGCAGTCGCCGGTGCGCCTCACGTTTGCCAACGTGCGCCTGCGCCGCGAGCTGGCCGCCAAGCTGGGCCAGCAAATTGCCGCCCGCCCCGGCCGCCTCGACTCGCTGCTGGCCAGCCCCAGCTACACCCGCAGCCTGGGCTTCGACACCACCACGGTGCTCAGTATGTTCATCCCCAACACCTACGAGCTGTACTGGAACACCTCGGCTCCCAACCTCATGCAGCGCATGAAACAGGAGTACGAGAAGTTCTGGACCCCCGCCCGTGATGCCGAGCGCGAGAAATTACACCTCACCCGCGCCCAGGTCAGCACCCTGGCCAGCATCGTGGAAGCCGAGCAGCAGCAGCACGCCGACGAGCGCCCCCGCATCGCGGGCGTGTACCTGAACCGGCTGAAACGCGGCATGAAACTCCAGGCCGACCCCACCGTGGTCTACGCCAACCGCGATTTCACCATCAAGCGCGTGCTCAACGTTCACTTGCAAAAAGACTCGCCCTACAACACGTACAAATACGCCGGCCTGCCGCCCGGCC
>JANXUO010000406.1 GCA_025356245.1 Hymenobacter sp. | reverse complement strand
GTCGGCCAGCAGCTTCTGCACGTTGGGCAGCACCCCAAACACCCCAATCGAGCCCGTAATCGTGTTCGGGTGGGCCACAATTGTGTCGCAGGCCATGGCAATGTAGTAGCCGCCCGAGGCCGCCACGTCGCCCATGCTGGCGATGATGGGCTTCACCTTTTTGGTGAGCGCCACCTCGCGGTACACCACATCCGAAGCCAGCGACGAGCCGCCCGGCGAGTTGATGCGCAGCACCACGGCCTTCACCTTCTCGTCGAGCCGGGCCTTGCGGATGGCCTCGGCAAACTTGGTGCTGCCGATGTTGTCCTCGTCGCCCTTGCCGGTCACGATGTCGCCCTCGGCGTAAATCACGGCAATGCGCGGACCGCTGGTTTTGCCGTCTTTCGCGTCGGCCGCGTCGTCGGCGTAGTCGTCGAGGCTCACCAGGCTGGGCTTTTCGTCCTTCTTGAGCTTCAGCTTGCCGCGCAGGTAGTCCTGCACTTCGTCGTAGTAGCCGAGGCGGGTCACCAGGCGCAGGCGCAGCGCGTCGGGGGCGTCGTGCACCAGCATCGAGTCCGAAATCACCTTCAGCCGGGCCGGGGCAATGCGGCGCGAGGCGGCCACCTCCCCAATCATGTAGCCGTTGATGGAGTTGAGAAACGACACGGTTTGAAACCGGGCCGAGTCGGAGTAATTCTCCCGAAAAAACGGCTCCACCGCGCTCTTAAACGAGCCCACCCGGAAGATGTAGGGCTCGATGCCCACCTTGTCGAACAGCCGTTTGTAAAACATCGTCTCCGCGCTCAGCCCGTTAAATTCGAGCAGGCCCTGCGGGTGCAAGTAAATCTCGTCGGCCACCGACGATAGGTAGAAGCTCTTTTCCGAAGCCGTTTCGTGGTAGGCCACCACAAACTTGCCACCCTTCTTAAAGTCGAGCAGCGCCGTGCGCACCTCCTCCAGCGAAGCCATGCCGCCCTGCACCACGTCCAGGTTGAGCAGGATGCCCTTGATGGCGTCGTCGGTTTTGGCGCGGCCGATGGCTTCCTTCAGTTCCACGAGCCCAATGGCCCCGCTGGCCCCGCCAAAGCGGGCAAACGTGCCGTCGCGCCCCCGCTCGCGCAGCGGCTCGTTGAGCTTCAATTCCAGCACCGAGTTGCTGGCAGCATCTTTTTTATCGGAGGAGCTGGCCGCCCCGGCAATGCCGACAAGGACGAGAACGCCCAGCAGGCCGAACAGGAACAGGCCCACCACGGTGGCCAGGGTAAACTTGAGGAATTGACGCATGAGGGCAAGGAAATGGAACGTGCCCGCAAAAGTAGCCCCGCCCCGGCTTGCCCTGGCGCGAATGACGCTTTTGCCCGAACGCGCGCCAGTAGCGCGGAGCCCCCAGGCTGCTTGCGCCGCTTCTGCGCCCGTCTCCGCCGCTTTTGCGCCCGTCTCCGCCGCTTCTGCGCCCGTCTCCGCCGCATTTACGCCCATCTCCGCCGCTTCTACGCCCATCTCCGCCGGCGGAAAGGCCCGTAGAAACGGTGGAGACGGGCGTAAATGCGGCGGAAAGACCCGTAGAGGCGGCGGAGTCACAAACTTCAGTGGCGGGCAACTAATTTTAACACGTGTTGAAACCCAAGGCTTCGCTTTGGCCCGCCCGGCCGGTGAATCAAACGGCCGGGGCGCTCCTAACTTCGTTCTGCTATGAAACATTTACTTGCGGCCCTGCTGCTGGCCGGGCAGCCCGCCCTGGCCGCCACCTACTACCTGGCCGGTAACGGCGACGACAGCCGCCCCGCCGCCTTGGCCCAAAACCCAGCCACTCCCTGGCAGAGCCTGGCCCGCCTCAACGCGGCCATGCCGCTGCTGCAACCCGGCGACCAAGTGCTGTTGCGGCGGGGCGACGTGTTCCGCGGACAGCTCGTCATCAGCCGGTCGGGGGCCAGCGGGGCCCCGCTCACGTTTGGGGCGTACGGGCCGGCGGGGCCGGCGCCGGTGCTCAGCGGCAGTGTATCGCTGCGGGGCTGGGCCAGCGCTGGCCCCAACCTGTGGGAGGCCCGTTGCCCGGCCGGCACCGCCGTGGGCGGGCTCTACACGGCGGCGGGCGCGGCCCTGCCGCTGGGCCGCTACCCCAACCCCGACGCGCCCAACCGGGGCTACCTCACCATTGCCGCCCACACCGGCAACACGGCCCTCACCGCCCCGGCCCTGGGCGGCAACTGGGCCGGGGCCACGGCCGTGGTGCGTAGCATTCGGTGGGTGCTGGACCGCGCCCCGGTAACGGGCCAAACGGGAACGACACTAACGCTGGGGGCCTTCGAGAGCCCCTACTACACCCGCACCGGGCTGCCCAACGGCTGGGGCTTTTTCCTGCAAAACCATCCGGCCACCCTCGACCAAGAGGGCGAATGGTACTACGACCCAGCGCGGGCCGTGCTGCGCCTGTGCGCCCGCCGCGCCCCGGCCAACGATGCCTTGGAGGCCACCACGGCGGCCCCGGCCGGGGTCGTCATCCGTAACCAGCAGTACCTGACGTTTGAGAACCTGACCCTGGCCCACACCCCCCAAACCGCCCTCGAATGCAGCAACGTGGCCCACCTGACCGTGCGCGGGGTACAGGTGCTGGGCGCAGCCGACAACGGGGTGTTGCTGACCGGTAGCGGCAGCGACGTGTTGCTGGAGGACAACCTGTGGAGCGACGTAAACAACAACGCCGTGGCAGTGGACGGCTACACGGACTTCACCTTCCGCCGCAACGTGCTGCGCCGCATTGGGGTGGTGCCGGGCCGAGGCCGCAGCGGCGATGGGCAGTACTACGCCTTTCAAATCAGCCGCGGCAACCGGGTGGTGGTCGAAGACAACACGCTTGATAGCTGCGGCTACGTGGGCCTGGCCTACTTTGGCACGAGCAACATCCACATTGCCCGCAACGTGGTGAGCAATTTTTGCCTGGTGAAGGACGACGGCGGCGGCATTTACACCTATAACGGCGGCACGCCCTACGCCAACGTCAACGCCCAAATCGTCGACAACGTGGTGCGCCGCGGCGTGGGCGCCCCCCAAGGCACCGACAACCCGAACTACGTGCCGGCCTACGGCATCTACCTCGACGACTGTAGCCGCAACGCCACCGTGCAGCACAACACGGTGGCCGAGTGCCGCAGCGGGGGCATTTTTATGCACGGCAACAGCCAGATGACGGTCAGCGACAACACGTGCTTCAACAACGGGGCGCAGGTGGTCATTCAGGGCGCCGGGCCTTGCGCCAGCGCCGGGCTGCTGGTGCAAAACAACGTGCTGGTGACCACTCAGCCCGATGCGATGATAGCCGACTACCACATCCCGCCCACTGACCTGGCCCAACTGGGCACCCTGCGCAACAACTACTACGCCCAGCCCTTTGCCGACGTGCCCTACCTGCGCTACGAAAACCAGAGCTACCTGCTGAACGAGTGGCAGGCCCTGGCCCGACAGGATGCCGGCTCCACCGATGGTCCGGCCCACTACCGCCCCTACCGGGTGCAAAGCTTTGCCGGACCCGAGCGCCTGAGCAACGGCACCTTTGCTGCCGACGTCAACGGCTGGGGCAGCTGGGCCTCGTCAGGCGGGCGGGTGCTGAACTGGGACAACACCAACGCCCTGGGCAGCGGCGGCAGCCTGCGCCTGGCGGCGGCCACCCCCTCGGCAGCGGGGGCCGTGCAGGCCCAAGGCCCGGTGGGTGCCGTGGGGCAGGGCCGCAGCTACGTGGTGCGCTTCGCGGCCCGAAGTACGGCCGGCCCCAAGCTGCTCGAAATATTTTTGCAGCAGGGCAACGCCCCCTACGCCGACCTGACGGCCAGCCGCCGGGTGGTGGCGCTGGGGCCCACGGCCCGAAACTACGAGGTTACATTTGCCGCCACCGCCACCGATACCAACGTGTTGCTCACCATGCAGGGGGCCGAAGACAGCCGCCCGGTGTGGCTCGACAACGTGTCGGCACGCGAAGCCTTGCTGAGCCCGGCCAGCCCCGCCGACTCGGTGCGCTTCGAGTACAACGCCACGGCCGCGCCGCGCGTGGTGGCACTGCCGCCCGGCGCCTACTACCTCGACGTGCGCCGGGCGCCGTACTTCGGCAGTCTCAGCCTGGCGCCCTACCGTTCGGTGGTACTATTTCGGGTGGGCGCCGCCCAGGCCCTAGCCACCCGCCCCTCGGTAGCGGCCGGGGCCCCGGTGCTCTGGCCCAACCCCACCGCCGACGCCTGTACCCTCGACCTGCGGGCCTGGCCCACTGGTAGCTATTCCTTTGCTCTTTGCGACCTCAGCGGCCGACTGCTGCGCCGCTGCGTGCTGACTGGCGGCCAAGCCCAAGCGCTAACGCTGGCCGGGCTGCCACCGGGGATATACCTGCTCAACGGGCCGGGGCCAGCGGGCCAGGTGGCATTACGGGTAACGAAGGAGTAGCCTGTAGTCTCAATAGCCGTACTTCTCGCCCCACCAGCGCCGCAGCTGCTCGCGCATTTTGCTTTCGTTGGGATTGTCGCCCGGCTCGTAGTAGCGGGTGCCGCGCAGGGCTTCGGGCAGAAACTCCTGGGCCACGAAACTGCCTTCGCCCTGGTGCGAGTATTCGTAGGCCTGGCCGTAGCCGAGCTGCTTGAGCAGGCGGGTGGGGGCGTTGCGCAGCGGCACCGGCACGGGGTGTACGCCCGCCGCCCGCACCTGCGCCTGCGCCGCCCGGATGGCCGTGTAGGCCGCGTTGCTCTTCACCGACGTGGCCAGGTAAATCACGGTCTGGCTGAGGATGAGGTCCGATTCGGGCACCCCGATGGCCTGCACCGCCTGCCAGCAGCTGGTGGCCAGCAGCAGGGCATTGGGGTTGGCGTTGCCGATGTCTTCGGAGGCCAGGATGAGCAGGCGGCGGGCAATAAACTTGAGGTCTTCGCCGCCCTCCAGCATCACGGCCAGGTAGTAGAGGGCGGCGTTGGGGTCGGAGCCCCGAATGCTTTTGATGAAGGCCGAAATGACGTCGTAGTGCATTTCGCCGCCCTTGTCGTAGCGGGCCAGGGGGCGCTGGGCCACCAGCTGCACCGCCGCATCGGTGATGTGCACAACGCCCTGCGCATCGGGCGGCGTGCTTTGCACCGTTATTTCGAGCAGGTTGAGGAGCTTGCGGGCGTCGCCGCCGCTCAGGGCCAGCAGGGCGTGGTCTTCGGCCAGGGTTACGTTTAATTGACTGAGCGCCGCGTCCTCGGCCAGCGCCCGGCGCACAATTTCGCGCAGCGTGTCGGCCCCCAGCGGCTCCAGCACATACACCTGGCAGCGCGAGAGCAAGGCCGGAATCACCTCAAACGACGGGTTTTCGGTAGTAGCCCCGATGAGGGTGACGGTACCCTGCTCCACGGCCCCCAGCAGGGCATCCTGCTGCGCCTTGCTGAAGCGGTGAATTTCGTCGATGAACAACACCGTGCCCCGTTGCTTTTTGGCGCGTTCGATGACTTCGCGCACGTCCTTCACCCCGGCGTTGATGGCGCTCAGGGCGGCGAAGGGCTTTTGGAGGGCCTCGGCCAGCAGCAGGGCCAGGGTGGTTTTGCCCACGCCGGGCGGCCCCCACAGCACCAGGCTGGGCAGGCGGCCGGCGGCCAGGTAGCGGCTCAGTACGCCGGTGGGGCCCAGCAGGTGGGTTTGGCCGGCGTAGTCGGCCAGCGTGTGCGGGCGGCGGCGCTCGGCCAGCGGGGCGTCGGGGCCGGGCAGCGGGGCGTAAGCCGGGGCGGGGCCGTCGTCGTCGGGAAAGAGGGAAGGCATGGGGGCAAAGGTCGCGCTGCCCGCGCTACCGACCTTTGCCCCCATGTCCACTACCGTCCGCGTGCACGCCGCCCTATTCTTGGTGGCCCTCATCTACGCCGCCAACTACTCGCTTTCCAAGGACGTGATGCCGCAGTACCTCGGGCCGTTTGGCATTGTGGCGCTGCGCATCGGCGGGGCGCTGCTGTTTTTTGCCGTCGTCAAGCAGCTCTTCGCCCCCCACGACCGCATTCTCGGCGCGGCCGACAATTGGCGCTCCATCATTTGCGGGGTGTGCGGCATTGGGCTCAACCAGCTGCTGTTTTTCTCGGGCCTGAACCTGACGTCGCCCATCGCCGCCTCGCTGCTGCAAACGGTGGCGCCCATTGTGGTGGTGCTGGCCTCGGTATTCTTACTGAACGAGCGGCTAACCCGGCTGCGGGTACTGGGCATTGCCCTGGGCGCGGCCGGGGCCGGGACCCTCATCCTGAGCCGCAGCAGTGCGGGCGCGGCCTACCCCCACGCGCTGCTGGGCAACGTCTTCATCCTGCTCAACGCCACGGTTTTTGGCCTCTACCTGGTGCTGGTGGGGCCGCTCATGCGCAAGTACCACGCCTTCACGGTGCTCCAGCGCATCTTTTTGGTGGGAGCCGTGATTGCGCTGCCCATCGGCGGGCGCGAGGCCCTGGCCGCCGACTACGCCCACTTCCCGCTCAAAATCTGGCTCGAAGTGGGCTACATGATAGTGTTTCTCACCATCCTGGCCTACCTGCTCAACAACTGGGCCCTGCGCCACGCCCCGCCCGCGCTGCTCGGGGCCTACATCTACATTCAGCCCGCGCTGGCCGCCGCCATCGCCGTGGCCCTGGGCAAAGACGTACTTACCTGGACCAAGGCCGGGCAGGCGCTGCTCATCTTCTCGGGCGTGTGGCTGGTGGGGAGGCGCGGGAAAGCGGCGGCGCCCGCCGTGCCGCTGGAGCCGGTGCAGGATTGAGTCCTACTGTTCGGCGGCGTTCGGTGAGACGCCTACCCCAGGCCCTCGAACACGTCGGCCCATTCCATTTGCAGTTCCGGCAGCACCAAGGACGGGATAAGGCCCGGTTGAGCGTACGTTTCGAGTAGCTTAAATTCCTCCCCCCGCAGCCCGTAGGTCGTAACAATGCGCTCGTTTGGGTAAACTATCCAGTATTCGCGCACCCCATTTTCGGCGTAAAGAATTGACTTCACGCTCATGTCTAAACGAGCGGTCGAGGGCGAAATAACTTCAATCACCCAATCGGGGGCGCCCAGGCAGCCGGCCGCGTCAATTTTACTCAGGTCGCACACCACGCACAAATCGGGCTGCACCACGGTCTTTATCTGAGCGTCGCCATTGCCGGTGGCTTTCAGCAGCCGCACATCAAACGGGGCCAGAAACACCTTGCAGGAACTACGGCGCAAGTGGTTGCCCAGCGTGAGGTGCAAGTTGCCCACTACCTCCTGATGGTGCGTTGTCGGGGCCGACATCTTCCGCAGCACCTTGCCCTTAATCAGCTCCACGTATTCCGTAAACTGCCAAGTGAGGTAGTCGGCGTAGGAATACGTTTTGCTTAAATCGAGCTGCGAGATGTCGGTGATAGGTGCCATGCCTGATTGGGATTGCGTGTGTTGCTACCTGAACTTACTAGCCTGTTAGCGCGAGTCGTGCAGCGGCTATTGGTCGGACGAAGC
>JANXUO010000373.1 GCA_025356245.1 Hymenobacter sp. | reverse complement strand
GGCGGCCTCAGCCAGGTGCAGTGCCTGTACGCGCCGGAATTTTCGGCGCACTCGGCGGGCAGCAGGCTCACGATTGAACGACTCGCGCTTGTTGTTCTGGGGCAGCCTACGGCAGTGGCCGGACGAACCGCTGTGCGGGATTCGCCCGACCACTGAACCGACCACTGCTTCATCGTCCAATCGTGAGCCTGCTGCCCGCCGAGTGCGCCGAAAATTCCGGCGCGTACAGGCACTGCACCTGGCTGAGGCCGCCCGAAAAATCGCCCGCTTGGCTGGCCCTTAGCCGATACTCGAACACGTGGGTGCCGCGCGGCACTTCGCTGAGGAAGAAGTTGGTGGCCGCGTCGCGGGGGCTTTCGTAGTAGCCGAGGCCGTTTTGGTAGCGGTAGCCGCTCAGGGGCTGGCTGATTTCGAGGCCGGCGGCGCGCTGGTCTTTGAGGTGGACGTATTCGAGGGCGCGGTCGGTGCGGAGCACGAGGCGCACCACCAGCACGTCGCCCACGCGAAGGGGAGCGGCGGGGGTCAGCTTTTCGAGCTGGGGGCCGTCGGCGGTGCGGGTTTCGCGGTAGAGCTGGCGCTCCAGGCTGAGGGGCGTGGCGGCGGGCGTGACCTTGTCAATGTCCTCGAAGTACTGCCAGTGAAGGGCGCCCCAGGCCGGGCCGGCGTCGGTTTTGGTGAGCGTCGCCTTGCCCTGGGCGGGCGTGATGGCGGCGGCGGGCCAACTGATTTTGCGGTAGCCGGTGCCGGCCTGGCCGGGGTCGAATTGGGGCGTTTCGCCGCCCACTGTTAGTTGCAGGGGCTGGGCGGGGGCCAGCCAGTTGCCGCCGCGCAGCAGCAGGGCGTAGCAGGCGTCGGCGGTGGCGCGGGTGCTTTCCCAGTGCTGCACCTGCTTTTGCTGGAGGAGCCATAGCTTCATCTCGTCCACCGACTTCTGGTCGTTTTTCACTTCGCTGAAGGCTTCGATGAGGGTAGCCTGGGTTTCGGTGGGGGCCTCGCGCCAATAGTAGCCGGGCTGCACATCTTTCCAATACATACCCAATTCGGGACTGTGAAGGGCGTTTTCGGCCAGACCACGCATAATTTCCTGGGCCGCTATGGCTTTATTATCAACCCGAAAAAGGGCCAGGGCCAACTGCGCTTGCAGGTAACGGGTGCGGCTGGGCCAGTAGCGGGCAGCTTGGCCGCTGTAGAACACGAAGGCCGCCGTGCCCGGCGTACGCTCCGGTAGCGGGCCCCAGAAGCTGCGGGCGTACAGCGCCTGAATTTGCAGGTCGCCGAGGTGGTCGTCGGTCAGCTTCGGGTCTTTTTGGCGACGTAGCTCAGCAAGGTCGCGGGCGAGGCTTTCGTCAAGGTAGCGCAGGGCGTTGCGGAGGATGACGCGGCCCTTCTCGTCCTGACTCGCATCAAAAGCCCCCAGCTTTTTGAGCTTGCCGAACCCAGCTACGATAAGCTGGGTGATGTAGCGGTCGTCGGGCATCCGCTCGAACCACGGAAAGGCCCCGCCGGACTGCTGCATGGCTTGCAGCTGGGCCAGGGAGCGGGCGGTTTCGCCCTCCAGGCGCGGCGCGTCGAACAGCGTCACGAGGCGGGCCAGGCGCTCGGTTTCGCCCTGGGCATCGCGCACCCAGGGGGTTTCCTGGAGCAGCAGGCTTTTCAGCTCCTGGTTCTGGGCCAGCTTGCTTTCGAGAGCGTTTCGCTGGGCGGGAGTGCCGCTTTGGGCTTGGCGCTGCCACTCGGCCAGCACGGTTTTGAGGCGGGGGTTGCTGCGCAGAATATGGGCCGCCAGCAGGTTGGCGTAGAGGCGGCTAAACACCTGTTCCGAGCACTCGTAGGGGTACTCGGTGAGGTAGGGCAGGCTCTGCACGGCGTACCAGGCGGGGTTGTCGGTGGCCTCGAGGGTGAGGGCGTAGTTGCGGCGGGTGGGGCTCCTGGTGCTGGTCAGCTTTTTCAACTCGAAGGTGCGGGTGCCGGGGCCAACAATGGGCAGCGGCAGGCTCTCGGTGACGAGGATTTTGTTGGGCAGCACGGGCAGCGTGTTGCTTTCGCCGTCTAAATATGTTTCTTGTTGCTTGCTGCTTGTTTCTCGTTTTTGGTTTTTGGCTGATGGTTTTTCGGTGGCGTTGCCGCCGGTTTGCACCACTACTTTGTAAGTGATGGCGACAGGCGCGAAGTCGGCGGGCAGGCTGATTTCCCAGCCCAGGGCCGCGCTCTGGTGGGCGGCGGCCGACACCGACTGCTGCGCCGCGCCTTTCAGCAATTGACCCGTAATATCCTGGCCGGTAGCGGCATCGAGCACCGTAAGTTGGGCCGTGCCCGACGTGGCGCGGTCCGTCAAATTCGAGAACTTGGCCGGGAACGTGAACGTGTCGCCCTGCCGAAAAAAGCGCGGGGCGTTGGGCGTTATCTGAATGGCTTTTTGGGTGACGAGCTGCCGGGCCAGCCGGCCGGTATGCAGCGCTTTGTCGTGGGCCAGCAGCAGCAGCTGCCAGCGCGTCACAGCCTCGGGCATCTGAAATTCGAGCACCGCGTTGCCGTCCTTGTCGGTGCGCAGGGCGGGCTCCCACAGGGCCGTCTCGCGGAAATCGGAACGGGCGGGAATGAAGGCGAGGTTGGCGGGAGGTGGCGGCGGGGGTGCAGGAGCCGCCGTGGTACTGGCTTGTTGCTCTGCAACCGCGACGCTATAGCCTGCGGCAGCATCCGACATCGGCGCTACTCGCATATTGGTCACCACTACCTCATCCATCCGCGATTCCGCCCGTACGCCCATTGCTACCCCTTTGAGTGCCCGTCGAACACGTCCGCCACCACCGAATCCCGTCACCACTTGGTTGCCGTTGAGTGCCCCCCACGTTGCCAGCAGCGGATAATCCACCGGCGCGACGTAGCGGCCCGGGTTTTCCTCAAAAATTGACCGGCCCTGCACATTGTTGAATTGCCCTTGCCAGGCAAACCAGGCCGGGTAATAGTCGTTGCCAAACGTAATTTCGGCCAGGCCATGCGGCCGAAAAACATCCAGGCTTTGGTCGTACAAAGTGGCCAGCAGCTCGGCATCGGCGGGCTGGCCGTTGGCTTGGCGGATGGTGAGACGCCAGGTTTCGCGCTGGCCGGGTTGCAGCCGGTCGCGGAAGGTGCTGAGGCTAAGTTGCAGCGGCTGGGCTTTTTCGGCCACCTGCACGGTGGCTTCGCTCGCAAAAAGCTGGTTGTTGAGCACCTGCGTGGCATGGATGTGCAACGACCCCCGCGCCGTGACGGGGCCGCTCTCGATGCTCAGGCGGCGTTGCTCGCCAGCGGCCAGCGTGAGCCACTCCGAACGCAACAGTTCGCCGCCGCGCTCTACTTCGAGCAGGATACGGGCGCCCGCCACGCTGCTGCCCAGCAGCACGGTGGCGGGCTGGCCGGGCGCTACGCTGTCGGCCAATACTTTAAACCAGTGCGGCGTAGCAAACGGCACGGTGCTGGCCTGCGCGTCGAAGAGCGTGAAATCGTGGCGGGCGCGGGCGGCGGTGTCGGGCGCGGCGGCCTGGGCTTCGAGGCGGTAAAGGCCGGTGGGCAGGCCTGCGAGCAAGGCTTTCAGGTCGAGCGCTAGGCCATTTTTGGTGTCGAAGGGCAGGGTTTTGAGCAGCTCGGCAGGCAGCTCGTTGTCGGCTGAAATTTCGGGCGGGCCGGACAGACCGGGCGGGTTGGGGCGGTAGCGCCGGGCCAGCAGGCGCAGGGTGCCGGCGGCGGGTAGCGGCTCGCCGGTAGCGTTCAGGCTGCTGAGGCGAAAAGACTCCGGTCGCTGCCGGTCCAGCATTTCCGGCCCTTCGAGGCGCAGGCTGAGCGGGTTGCGGCCGATGATAAGGCTGCGGGTGCTGGTGCGGGTTTCGCCGGCGGCGTCGGTCACGTCGGCCGTTACCTCAAACAAGTAGCCCGGCTCCCAGCGGGCGCCGCTGGCTTTGGGCAGCACAGGCGGCACAAAGCTGAACACAAAGCGGCCTTCGGCGTCGGTGGTGGTGGTGCCGTGGGCAATTTCCTGGCTGCCGCCCCGGCCGCCGGGTGGGTAAATGCTGCGCCCGCCGCCGAGGCCGTCGTAATAGTCAAACAAGGGCCACAACGCACGGCGCGTCACGCGGTAGCGCACGGTGGCGCCGTCGGTGGCCTGCCCGGCGTAGGCGCGGGCGCGGCCGCTGATGGCCAGCGGCTGGCCCAGTTGCGGGCGGCCGGGCACCGAATCGAGCAGCACCAAAAAGGTGGGCCGCTTGTAATCTTCCACCTGAAAGCTGACGTTGCCCTGGTCGGTTTGCAGGCTCATTTCGCCGTTCAGCAAGCCCGTAGGCAGCAGCAGCGAGCCGTGAAACGACCCAAACTCCGAGGTGGTGAAAGTCAGCGTCTGGACTGTTTGGCCGTTCACGTCCAGCAAGCGCACACTCACGGCCTTGCCGGGCATCACCTGCGCCCTGCTGTCCGTGTTTTCCGTCACGATGCCCTTGAAATACAGCGTCTGCCCCGGCCGGTAAATGGCGCGGTCGGTGAACAAAAAGGCCCGGCGCTGGCCCATCAGGGGCTCGGCCTGCCCGCGCCGGCCGTAGGAACCAATACCTTCGCGCAGCAGCGTATCGGCTCCGCGCCACAGCTTCACCCAAGCCAGCTGCTCGAAGCGGTTGCTAGCGGGCGGCAGGGTCACGCGCCCGGCAGCATCGGTTTGCTGCACGGGGGTCAGGCGCACCAAGGGGTGGTCGCGCCCCGCTTCGTAGCGCTCAAAGCGGGCCTGCACGCGGGTACCAGGCAGCAGGACCCCGCTTTGGCGGTGCAGCACCAGCAGCTCGGCGCCCCCTTCTTCGGCCCCGGCGCGGCTCACTGCGGTCAGCTCGCTGGCCCCCAGCAGGCCAAATTGCACCACCGCACCGGCGGTGGCTTTGGTGGGGCGCTCGGCGCGGTTGCTCAGCACTAGCAGGTAGTAGCCCACGGGCAGGGCGGGGCCGGCCACGGTGGTTTGCTGCCGGCGATAGGGCGCGGACGGGGCGGGCAGGGGCACGGTCCAGGTGGCGGCCGGGGCCTGCCGCACCAGCCGGGCGTAGCGCCGGTCGCGGGCGTCGGTACCCTGGCGCTCAAACGCCTGCATGTCGACCAGCGACACGGGGTAAGCCCAGGCGTGCAGTTGGGTCAGGTTGCGGGTGGTCAGGGCCAGCCGCCAGGACTGGCCCGGCACCACCATCTGCGCCGCCTCAAAGGCCAGCTCGGGCCGCTCAATCTGCTCGCGCAGCCGCTGCGCCCGCGCCGCGCCACGCGATTTCGGAAACGCCCCTTCCGCCGCTCGCGCCATTTTCAGGGCGGCGGCGGGGTCGGTGTCTTGCAGCAGCTCGGCCCGCCGCGCTGCAAACTCGGTGCCGATGGGCAGCGCGGCGTAGGCAGCGCCCATGCTGATGAGTGCCTGGGCGTAGGCGATGGTCGAGGCCTCCTCCTGGCCCAGGCCGTGCAGGTAGTCGAGCCGAGCTAAATCCACGTCGGCCAGCGCGGCGGGGTTGGGCGGTGCCACGGCCACTCGCGCGGCCGTAAGCCGCTGCAACAGGCGCAGCGCCTGAAGCTGCCCATTCAGTGAGTCGGCTGCCGAGGCTTCTAGCCTCAACCCCGCAAACGCCTGGGCCGGGCCGTATAATTTAGGGTCGGTGGCCTCAAACTGCTGCTCGGGCCGCGTGATGTATAGTTCCTGGTTGCGCAGGCCCTCAATGGCGCGGTGGGCCAGCAAATCGTAGAGCGTGGGCCGCAGGGCGCGGCCTTCGGCGTCGCCGCCCGCGGCCAAATCGCCCAGCTCGACCAGCGAAGTAGCCAGCTGCTTTTCGGGTTGAATTTCGACCGACTGCCGGTAGTGGCGCACGATGGCGCTACCCAGATGGGCCACGTCCCAGGTGGGCAGGGCGCTGCCGCCGTCGGCCCCGGCGCTGGCGGCGGTGCTGTCCCCGGCGGTAGCTTCGGCCCCAGCCGTGCGGTTGTAAAGGCGGTAGCGATTTTGGTTGAGGTAGTTGACGTACAGCTCGGCCAGCAACGAGTGCAGAATGGGCCGCGCCGGGAAACCGGCCGTTTTCAGGTCGGCCTCCAGCAGGGCAATGGCTCGCTCGTCGGCGTCGAGCTGCTTGGCGTCGAGCAGCCTGATTTTGTAGAGCAGCGCCCGCACGTAGGCCGGGGCGTCGTTGGCTTTTTGGGCCTCCTGGTAAATAGCCTCCACCAGCGGCGCGGCCGTGGCCGTCTGGTTTTTGGCCAGCAGCTGGTCAATTTTTTTCCAGCGGGCGGCCGGCGGGCCGGGGGGCGGGCCGGGGGCGGCGCGGTTGGAGGCGGGAACGATGGCCATCAGCAAAAAAAGGCAAGCCAGCAAGGCGTAGCGCATGGACAAAAAAGGTGAGTTGAGGCCGTAAAGATGCCGGGACCGGGCGCAATGCACACGGGCGCGGCCAATTTGCCCAAGCACCTACCTTTGTTGGAACCACATAATCACGCAGCATCTACCCCGGTTGCGCGCTTCAAACACCTTTTTTCTTTCCCCCTCACGAAATCCAAAACCTACCCCGCCCTGCTCCTCGCCATCGGCTGCCTGGCCGCCACGGCCGCGCACGGCCAAACCACGTTCAGCGTAGCGCCGCGCCTGGGTCTCAACGTGAGCACAGTTAGCCTCGAAGGCTCTAACCTCTACGACGTGAAGCCCCGCTACGGCAGCGGCGTGGAAGTGGGCGTACTGCTCGATGCCCGCTCGGGCAACTTTGCCGTGCAGCCTTCGCTCCTGTTCAGCCAAAAAGGTTTTCAGC
>JANXUO010000367.1 GCA_025356245.1 Hymenobacter sp. | reverse complement strand
TCGGCGGGAGCCGCCGGTGCGGGTGGCGCTGTCGGTGGCGCAGCGCCTTTCGCCCCGCGAGCAGGAGGTGGTGCGGGCCATCGAGGACGGGCTGAGCTACAAGCTGGTGGCGGCCCGCCACGGCATCAGCATCGAGACGGTGCGCAACCACATCCGGGCGGTGTACCGCAAGCTGGAGGTGGGCTCGAAGGGCGAGCTGCTGGCCCTCTCGCTGAAGCAGCGCGGGGCGGCGGGCGTATGACCCTTTTATGTCATTGCGGGGGGAGGTAGGGGGCCGGAATTTTGCAGCGCCCGCCGGGATGTACCCGGCAGGGGCTTATTGGCACCGCCATGCTTGTTTCCGTTACTTCTCTCCGCCGCTTGCTGCTCGTGCTGGGCCTGAGCGGGGCTTCCCTCGTCGCTGCCCAGGCCCAAACGGGCGTCACCATCGGGGCCACTACGGCCCCCGATGCCTCGGCGGCGCTCGACATCATCAGCACCAGCAAGGGCGTGCTGCTGCCGCGTGTGGCCAGCGCGGCGGCCATTGCCAGCCCGGCTACGGGGCTGATTGTGTTTCAGACCGGGGCGCCGGCGGGGTTCTACTACTACGTGGGCGGGGCCTGGCAGCAGCTTGCCACCGCCGCCGGGGCGGCCGTCACGGCCGGCAACGGCCTGACCAAAACGGGGCAGAACCTGACGCTGGGCGGCAGCCTGACCACGCCCGCCACCATCCTGCAAGGCGGCAACAACTTTAGCCTGAGCGGCGGCAATGTGGGCATCGGTACCGGTGCGCCCGCCGCCCGGCTGGAGGTAGCCGGCGACCTGAGCGTGACGGTGCCCGCCGTCACGAGCGGCTACAGCATCGACCAGAATACCACGACCAGCAACATCGGAACGGCGGCGGTGGGCCAGTCATTCACCACGCTGGCCGCCGGCCGGGTGACGACCGTCACGGTGTACCCGGTGGGCAATAGCAACGCCACTTTCAGCCTCTACCGGGGCGTGGGCGGCAGCCGGGCGCTGCTCACAAGGCAGGCGGTGAGCCTGCCGGCTACCGGGCCGTTTGTGATAACGCTTAACAGCCCCCAAACCGTGGGGGCGGGCGCGGTGCTTATGTTTGAGTTTGATAACGCGGGTATGTTTGGCGTGTACCTGCAAAACGCTCCCAATGTTTATGCGGGCGGGGCCGCCTACATTAACGGCGCGGCGTCCGGTACCACCGACTTTCGGTTCGCCGTCGGGGTAGATACTTCCACCCCGGCCGGGCAAACGCTTTACGCCGCCACCAGCGGCAACGTGGGCATTGGCACCCTCACCCCCAGCCAGAAGTTGGAAGTGGCCGGCGGCATCAAGTTCACCGGCGCGGGCAACGTGCTCACCTTCCCCGACGGCAGCACCCAGGCCACGGCCGCCGCCCCGGCCAACCTTACGGGCGACATCACCAGCACCGGCGCGGCTACCACCTACGCCGGCATCGTGCCCGCCACCAAAGGCGGCGCGGGCACCGTCAGCGGCCTGCTCAAGGCCGATGGCAGCGGCACGGTGAGCGCCGCCACGGCCGGCACCGACTACCTGACCCCCACCGGGGCCAACGCTGCCTACGTGCAGAACACCACCAGCCCGCAGGCCGGCGCCAACTTCAACGTCAGCGGCAACGGCACCGTGGGGGGCAACAGCACCGTGGGGGGCACCAGCACCGTGGCGGGCCTGCTCACGGGCAACGGCGGGGCCACCCTAACGGGGCCGCTGGAAGTGTTCCGGCCCGGCACCACGGGCACCGCCGTCGTGGACCAAGACAATAGCAGCGGTACTTTCCTTTTAAGGTCAGACCCGTCACCCTTTTCCCAGTCGTTCACGGCGGGGGCGGCTGGCAAGCTCCAGCAACTGGCCGTGACCTGCGACGGCTACAACCCCTCCTTTGGCGGGATGGCGGGGCAGGCTTTGCTGGAAGTGTTTGCGGGCAACACCCCGTCGGGTGCGGCGCTGGCCAGCCAGTTGTTTGCATTGTCCGCCGCCACCGGCAGTCGTCCGCCCCTCACGCTGATTACGTTTCTTGCCCCGGCCACCGTGACAGCCGGCAACAGGTACTGCTTCCGGGTGAGCCTGGTCAGCGGCGCATCTTTGATTGGCAATTACTTGTGTATAACCAACTGCTACGCCGGGGGCGCTTCCGATGTCAACCCCGACTGGGACTCCCAGTTTCGCACCTTCGTGGCCCCGATAATACCCCCCGCCTCCACCTTGCTCGTGACGGGCGGCAACGTGGGCATCGGCACCCCCGCCCCCAGCCAGAAGCTGGAAGTGGCCGGCGGCATCAAATTCACCGGCACGGGCAACGTGCTCACCTTCCCCGACGGCAGCACCCAGGCCACCGCCACCCTCACCGGGCCAGCCGGCGCGACCGGCCCCGCTGGCCCGCAAGGCACGACGGGGGCCACCGGCAGCACCGGCACCACGGGCGCAACTGGCCCCCAAGGCCCGGCCGGCGCTACCGGGACACAAGGCACTACCGGCCCGGCCGGCCCCACCGGCCCGCAAGGCGCGGCCGGCACGGCTGGCACCAACGGCACGGCCGACAACCTGGGCAACCACACCGCCACCCAGAACCTGAACCTGACCAACAAGCTGCTGGTGGGCGGCACCGCCGCCAGCCCCGGCACCAGCGGCCTGGCCGTGGATGCCAGCGGCAACGTGGCCATCGGCGGCAACAGCACCGCCACCGGGGCCGTGCAGGCCGGCACTACCGTGGCAGTGGACGCGGCCAACGGCAACACCGGCACCGCCGCCAATTTCCTGCGCTTCGGTGCCACCGGCAGCGGCGAGGGCATCGGCAGCAAGCGCAGCAGCGGCGGCAACCAGAGCGGGCTGGACTTCTACACCAGTTTCACCAACCGCCTGAGCATCACCAACGGCGGCAACGTGGGCATCGGCACCCCCACGCCTGGCGTGGTCCTCGACGTGGCCAGCGGCGGCGGCACCCAGCTTAACCTGACCAACACCAGCGGCGACCCCAACGGCGTTATCACCATGACCATCCCGGCCAGCGGGGCCTGCAATACCTGCGGCGAGCTGATTATCTTCAGCAAAGCGGGCGGTACGCAGCTCGGCAACATCGGCTCGAACCTGAGCGGCAACGCCGTGACCTACAACACGACCTCCGACAAGCGCCTGAAGGAGCACATCGGCCGCACCCGCTTCGGGCTGGCCGACCTGCTCAAGCTCGAAGTGAAGGACTACAATTTCATTGGCCAGCCCGCCAGCAGCCGCGTCACGGGCTTCCTGGCGCAAGACTTGTTCAAAGTCTATCCCGACGCCGTGAAAGAGGGCGACTACGGCCCCACCGTCACCAACCAGTGGGCCGTGGACTACGGCCGCATCACCCCGCTGCTCGTGCAAGCCATCCAGGACCAGCAAACCCTCATCGACAAGCAACAGGCCGAGTTGAACGCCCTCAAAACCCAGAACGCCGCCCTACAAACCGGCTCCGCCGCCGACCACGCCAGCCTGCTTACCCTGCAAGCCCAGATGGCCCGCCTGCTGGGCGAGGGGGCGCAGGCTGCTAAATAAGTGGTCACGCAAAAGTTTCCGCCCCTACGAGTTGCCTCACCCCCCAGCCCCCTCTCCGGGGGAGAGGGGGAACGCGTTTCTAGTTCTAAAAATCTAGAAACTAACAGGCTAAATGCTAGAACTAGTCCCCCCTCTCTCCCGGAGAGGGGGTTAGGGGGTGAGG
>JANXUO010000344.1 GCA_025356245.1 Hymenobacter sp. | reverse complement strand
CTGGTGACAACGTAGGTCTGCTGCTCCGCGGTATTGAAAAAGAAGCCATCCGTCGCGGCATGGTTATCTGCAAGCCCGGTTCGGTAACGCCCCACCAGAAGTTCAAGGCTGAAGTGTACGTTCTCTCGAAAGAGGAAGGCGGCCGCCACACCCCGTTCTTCAACAACTACCGCCCGCAGTTCTACCTGCGCACCACCGACGTTACCGGCATCATCACTCTCCCAGAAGGTGTTGAGATGGTAATGCCCGGCGACAACATCACAATCACGGTTGAACTCATCAACAAGGTGGCGATGGAGAAAGGCCTCCGTTTCGCTATCCGCGAAGGTGGCCGTACCGTAGGTGCCGGTCAGGTAACCGAAGTGCTCGACTAGTTCAGCCTCAAGCGCTGATAAATGAAAAAGCCCCTGAGTAATCGGGGGCTTTTTTGTGCTTATCGCACTGATTCATCATTGATTACCAATGTTAGTTGAGCATTGACTGCCGGGTGTTTTCCAGTTCGTAGGCCAACATCGGTAGTTAGACTATTAAAATGTAAGCGAAACTTTGCTTTACCACTTGTTTTCCTTACCTTTGCACTCCCATTGCCACCCCCGTGGCCGTGGGTTGTTTTTCTACGGGCGTAGTTCAAGGGTAGAATAGAGGTCTCCAAAACCTTTGATGGGAGTTCGAATCTCTCCGCCCGTGCTGGTTAAGGGGCTAAGGCCCAAGCACGAAACCGTTTTTGCAAGTTCGCTGACCCCCGTTTCACTCATGGATAAACTGAGCAACTATTTCCGCGCCACCGTCGAGGAAATGCGCTACAACGTAACCTGGCCCACGGCCACGGAGCTGCAAAAGAGCGCCGGGCTGGTGCTACTTGGCTCGCTGGTGTTTGCCGTGGTGGTTGGGGTGATGGATATCAGCTTCGAGTCCTTGCTCAAAGCCTTCTACAACTCGTTTCGCTAATCCGTTTTAGTAAACTCTCGATGAGCGAATTGAAATGGTACGTGGTGCGCTCAGTGAGCGGCCAGGAGAAAAAAGCCAAAAACTACCTCGAAACCGAGCTTACCCGCCACAACCTCACCGAATACGTGCCGCAGGTGCTGATTCCGATTGAGAAGGTATTTGAGATGCGCAACGGCAAAAAGCGCGTCCGTGAGCGTAACCTGTATCCCGGCTACATCATCATCCACGCTGAACTGGGGCACGGCGAAGTTGACCACATCATCACCAGCACGCCAGGCATCATCGGCTTTCTGGGCGACAAAGACAAGAAGGACGCGGCCAATAACAAGCCCGTTCCGTTGCACATCACCGAGGTAAACCGCATCCTGGGGATTGTGGATGCGCAGGAAGAGCAAACCTCGGCTGTGCTTGATAAGCCTTACGTTGTGGGCGAAGTAGTGAAGGTAGTGGACGGCCCTTTCAATGGTTTCGAAGGCACGGTGGATGAAATCTTTGAAGAACGTAAGAAACTGAACGTAGTAGTCAAGATTTTTGGCCGTTCGCAGCCGGTAGAGCTGAGCTACACGCAGGTAGAGAAAAATATCTAAAAGTTGCGTGCTGGTCAATGACCTACGGCAACCGATTTGAAAAAACCTGTTCGCTATTCACTCCGGGCGAACAGGGCTTCCACTAGGAGTTTTTACAAAACTGACCCCGACGCGAGTTACGACGCGGCAAAGTCAGGCAATTAAACCCAATGGCCAAAGAAATCAGAGGTTATCTGCGCTTGCAGATAAAGGGAGGCTCAGCGAACCCATCGCCGCCGGTTGGACCTGCACTTGGTAGTAAAGGCTTGAACATCATGGAGTTTTGCAAGCAATTTAACGCTCGCACCCAAGATAAAGCTGGCCAAGTGTGTCCGGTACTGATTACCATGTACACCGATAAGTCGTTCGACTTCGTGGTGAAAACGGCGCCCGCCCCGGTGCTGTTGATGGAAGCAGCAAAGTTGCAGAGCGGCTCGAAAGAGCCTAACCGTAATAAAGTTGGCTCCGTAACGTGGGACCAAGTGCGTACCATCGCCGAAACAAAAATGGTTGACCTCAACGCCTTTAAGATAGAGGCCGCTATGAAATCGGTGGCTGGTACGGCCCGTAGCATGGGCATTACCGTCAAGGGCGATTCTCCCTTTGCTGAATAATTAAAAGGAGAAACGACTCATGGCAAAAATCACAAAAAAGCGCAAGGCTGCCCTTGCGAAACACGACCTGACGCAGATGCGCAGCCTCGTGGAAGCCGCCCAGGTGGTGAAGGACATCACCTACACCAAGTTCGACTCGTCGGTGGACATTGACGTTCGCCTCGGGGTTGACCCCCGCAAGGCCGACCAAATGGTGCGCGGCGTGGCTACGTTGCCCCACGGCACGGGCAAAACGGTGCGCGTGCTGGCCCTCGTGACCCCCGACAAGGAGGCCGAAGCGCTTGCTGCTGGTGCTGATTTTGTTGGTTTGGACGATTACATCGCCAAAATCGAGAAAGGCTGGACCGACATCGACGTCATTATCACCATGCCGGCCGTAATGGCAAAGGTGGGCCGCTTGGGCCGTGTACTGGGTCCGCGTGGCCTGATGCCAAACCCCAAGTCGGGCACCGTGACGACCGACGTAGCCAAAGCTGTGCAGGAAGTGAAAGCAGGTAAAATTGACTTTCGGGTCGATAAAACCGGCATCATTCACTGCTCGGTGGGCAAAGTATCGTTCGACCCGAAAATGCTGGCCGAAAACGCCCTGGAAGTTATCCAGACGCTGATTCGCCTCAAGCCTTCTTCGTCGAAAGGCACCTACGTCAAGAGCATTACCCTGAGCAGCACCATGTCGCCGGGTGTGCCCGTCGATAGCCAGGTAAATACCGCTAGCTAACTAATCAACCCAATCCAACATGAACAGGGAAGAAAAACAAGCCCTCGTGGATGAGTTGAGCGGTAAATTCCAATCGCACAACTCGTTCTACATCGTCGATGCTTCGGTGATGTCGGTGGCGAAAATCAACGATTTCCGTCGCCTCTGCTTCAACCGGGGCATGGAGTACAAGGTATACAAAAATACCTTCATCCGCAAGGCACTCGACACCCTGGGTGGCGACACGGCCGAGATGGACGCGGCGCTGAAGGGCCAGTCGGGCGTGTTGTTCTCTTCGGAGAGCGGCTCGGCTCCCGCCAAGCTGCTGCGCGACTTTTATAAGTCGCAGGCCTACGGCCGGGGTGTTACACCCAAGCCCGTGCTGAAAGGTGCCTACGTAGATGCCAGCATCTACATCGGCTCGGACCAGCTCGAAGGCCTGACCACACTCAAAGGCAAGCAGGAGCTCCTCGGTGAGCTTATCGGTTTGCTGCAATCGCCCGCCAAAAACGTCATCGGCGCTCTTCAGAGCGGCGGCAACAAGCTGGCTGGCATCCTCAAAACCCTGTCCGAAAAAGAGGCAGCCTAGTTGGCGCACGTTCCGGATATTCAATTTTTCAACAACAACCCTTTTTTAACAATCTACAGAAATGGCAGATTTGAAAGCATTCGCCGAACAGCTCGTGAACCTGACGGTGAAAGAAGTAAACGAGTTGGCCACCATCCTGAAGGATGATTACGGCATTGAGCCGGCTGCTGCCGCTCCGGTGATGATGGCTGGCGGCGGTGGCGCTGTTGCCGAAGAGGCTCCCGAGGAGAAGACGTCGTTCGACGTCATCCTGAAGGCTGCCGGCGGCGCTAAACTCGCCGTTGTGAAGCTGGTGAAAGACCTGACCGGCCTGGGCCTGAAAGAAGCCAAGGAATTGGTGGACGGTGCTCCCAAGGCCCTGAAAGAAGGTGTAACCAAGGACGAAGCTGAGTCGCTGAAAAAGCAGCTCGAAGAAGCTGGTGCCGAAGTAGAAGTGAAGTAGTTTTTGCTACTGAAGCCTCTAACGACCCGCTTCCAGCACGGATTAGACCTGGCAACTTAGCCAGGTCTTTTCCTGTTTGTAGGGTTCAAACTTGCTCTGTTGTTCCGGCCCGTGGCCGCAACCTGGGGCGGCAAGTTTTCGTAGGCCGTGGTTCGGCCGCCCAGGTTGAGTGCTTCGGCACAGAATAACAGTTGGTTAGCTCTCGTGTCCATTTTTTTAAAACCCTCTACGCATTGGCTACAACGAAAGCAAAATCGGCCGCGCTGAAAAAATCGGCCGCCGCCGAGCGAATTAATTTCGCCAAGATTAAGAAGGTTATTGAGTACCCGGATTTCCTGGACGTGCAAGTGCAGTCGTTTCAGGATTTCTTTCAGTTGGAAACTGCGGCCGAAAGCCGTTCCAACGAGGGCCTGTTCAAGGTGTTTGCCGAGAACTTCCCCATTTCCGATTCGCGCGAAAATTTCGTGCTGAATTTCATCGATTACCACGTTGACCCGCCCAAGTACACGGTGGATGAGTGCATTGACCGTGGCTTGACTTACTCGGTGCCGCTGAAGGCCAAGTTGCGCCTGATTTGCAACGACAAAGACAACGAAGACTTCGAAACCATCGAGCAGGAAGTGTTCCTTGGGAACATTCCGTACATGACGGTGAAGGGTTCGTTTGTCATCAACGGGGCCGAGCGCGTGATTGTGTCGCAGCTGCACCGGTCGCCGGGCGTGTTTTTTGCCCAGAGCAAACACACCAACGGTACCAAGCTGTACTCGGCGCGCATCATCCCGTTCAAAGGCTCGTGGATTGAATTTGCGACGGACGTCAACAACGTGATGTACGCTTACATCGACCGCAAGAAAAAATTCCCGGTGACGACGTTGCTCCGCGCCATCGGCTATGGCACCGATAAGGACATTCTGGACTTGTTCGGGCTGTCGGAAGAAATTAAGGCTACCAAGCAGGGCCTCAAAAAAGTGGTGGGCCGCAAGCTCGCCGCGCGGGTACTGCGCACCTGGACGGAAGATTTCGTGGACGAAGACACCGGCGAAGTCGTGTCCATCGACCGCAACGAAGTGTTGCTGGAGCGTGACTCGCTGATTGCGGAACACGACATTGACGTTATCCTGGAAGCGGGTGCCAAGTCGGTTATTCTGCACAAGGAGAACGTAAACATTGCCGATTTCGCCATCATCTACAACACGCTGCAAAAGGATAACTCCAACTCGGAGAAGGAAGCCGTGGAGCAGATTTACCGTCAGCTCCGTAACACGGAAGCGCCCGACGAAGAAACGGCCCGCGACATCATCCAGAAGCTGTTTTTCTCGGACAAGCGCTACGACCTTGGGGAAGTAGGCCGCTACCGCATCAACAAGAAGCTTCAGATTGACATGAGTCAGGCCTCGCGGGTGCTGACCAATCAGGACATTGTGCTGATTGTGAAGTACCTGATTGGCTTGATTAACTCGAAGGCCATCGTCGATGACATTGACCACCTGAGCAACCGCCGCGTCCGCACCGTGGGCGAGCAGTTGTACTCGCAGTTCGGCGTGGGCTTGGCCCGCATGGCCCGTACCATCAAGGAGCGCATGAATGTGCGTGACAACGAGGACTTTAAGCCCGTTGATTTGATTAACGCCCGTACTTTGTCGAGCGTTATCAACTCGTTCTTTGGGACGAACCAGCTTTCGCAGTTCATGGACCAGACTAACCCACTGGCCGAGGTGACGCACAAGCGCCGCGTATCGGCGCTGGGGCCAGGAGGTTTGTCGCGCGAACGTGCTGGCTTTGAGGTGCGTGACGTTCACTACACCCACTACGGCCGTCTTTGCACCATCGAAACGCCGGAAGGTCCAAACATCGGCCTGATTTCGTCGCTCTGCGTTCACGCCCGCGTGAACTCAATGGGCTTCATCGAAACGCCCTACCGCAATGTCAAGAATGGCAAGGTGGACATGAGCGAGAACGTGAAGTTCCTGACTGCCGAGGAAGAAGACACCCACCACATTGCGCAGGCCAACTCGCGCCTCGATGAGAAGGGCAACCTGACGCAGGAACTGGTGAAGGGCCGTTTTGAAGGTGACTTCCCGGTGGTGAACCCGTCGGAATACTCCTACATGGACGTGGCTCCGAACCAGATTGTATCGGTGGCGGCCTCGCTCATTCCGTTTCTCGAACACGACGATGCTAACCGTGCCCTCATGGGCTCGAACATGCAACGGCAGGCCGTGCCGCTGGTGCGCCCGGAGGCTCCGATTGTGGGCACCGGCCTCGAAGCCCGCATTGCCTCCGACTCGCGGACGCTGATAATGGCCGAAGGAACGGGCGTGATTGATTACGTGGACGCCAACAAAATCATCGTTAAGTACGACCTTACCGAGGACGACGTGATGGTGAGCTTCGACGCCGAGCGGATTACGTACGACCTCATCAAATTTCGTCGGACTAACCAGGATACTTGCCTGAACCTCACTCCGCTGGTGAAGCGTGGCGAGCGGGTGGCTAAAGGCCAGCCGCTTTGCGAAGGCTACGGCACCAACAACGGCGAGCTGGCGTTGGGTCGCAACATGCAGGTGGCGTTCATGCCGTGGCAGGGCTACAACTTCGAAGATGCCATCGTCATCTCGGAGCGGGTAGTGCGCGACGACATCTTTACCTCCATTCACATTGAGGAGTTTGAGCTGGAAGTGCGCGAAACCAAGCGCGGCGAAGAAGAGCTTACCTCGGAAATTCCGAATGTGAGCGAAGACGCCGTGCGCAACCTCGACGACAACGGCATCATCCGCCTCGGCGCGGAAGTGCGGGAAGGCGACATCCTCATTGGTAAAATCACGCCGAAGGGCGAGACCGACCCGACCCCCGAGGAGAAGCTGCTCCGCGCCATTTTCGGCGACAAGGCCGGCGATGTTAAAGATGCCTCCCTTAAAGCGCCACCCTCCTTGCAGGGCGTGGTGATTGGCACCAAGCTGTTTTCGCGTCCCAAAAAGGACAAGAACCTGCGAGCCAAGAGCAAGAAGGAAGTCGAAGACCTGAAGGAAGGCTACGCCCGCGAGCTGCGGGCCGTAAAAGCCATCATGATTGACAAGCTGGTAGCGGTGCTGGAGGGCAAAACCTCGCAGGGCATCAGCCACCGGTTTGGCGAGGTAATGGTGACCAAAGGGGTGAAGTTCAACCGTAAGAACGTGACCGAAGGGTTGTTCCCGGAGAAAAACCCCTACAAGGACGAAAGCAACTACGCCGTGCCCGAAGAGGCTAACCTCTTCAAGGACCTGCAGATGGAAGGCTGGACAGCCGATGCCCGTATCAACGGCATGGTGCAACAATTGGTGAAAAACTACGCCAAGCGTCGCAACGGTATCACGGCTCGTTTCAAGCGTACCCGCTTCACGCTGGAGGTTGGCGACGAGTTGCCCGCTGGCATTGTGCAGCTGGCCAAAGTCTATATTGCCAAGAAGCGCAAGCTGAAAGTAGGCGATAAGATGGCTGGCCGGCACGGCAACAAAGGCGTGGTAGCCCGCATCGTGCGCGATGAGGACATGCCTTTCCTGGCCGACGGTACGCCGATGGACATCGTGCTGAACCCGCTCGGTGTACCGAGCCGGATGAACATCGGACAGATTTACGAAACCGTGCTGGGTTGGGCGGGCCTGAAACTGGGCCGCACCTACGCCACCCCGATTTTCGACGGCGCCACCGAGGCCGAAGTAAGCAAGGAGTTGACCGAAGCGGGCCTGCCCACCTTCGGCCGTACTTACCTGCACGACGGCCTGACCGGGCAGCAGTTTGACCAGCCCATTACGGTGGGCGTAATCTACATGCTGAAACTTGGCCACTTGGTTGACGACAAGATGCACGCCCGTTCCATCGGGCCGTACTCGCTCATCACGCAGCAGCCGCTGGGTGGTAAGGCACAGTTCGGTGGCCAGCGCTTCGGCGAGATGGAGGTGTGGGCGCTCGAGGCCTTCGGTGCTTCGAACGTGTTGCAGGAAATCCTGACCGTGAAATCGGATGACGTGGTGGGCCGGGCTAAGGCTTACGAAGCTATTGTGAAAGGCGACATACTGCCCAAGCCCAACATCCCCGAGTCGTTCAATGTGCTTATCCACGAATTGCGTGGCTTGGCGCTGGAGATTACGCTGGAGTAGGTTTATTAGCTTTTAGCTGCTGGCTGTTAGCTTTCTTCGGGAGGTGCGGCTGGCAGCTAAAACTGATGGGTTGGTTTTGTCAATGCGTTCATTTTTCAAAAGCTTGAAGCCATGAAAATCATCAATATTGACGCGGAAATAATGGGTGGCGCACCTGTTTTCGACGGGACGCGCGTGCTGGTTAAAAGCTTTTTCGATTATATCGAAACCGGCGAAACTGTGGAGGAGTTTCTATTGGATTTCCCTTCGGTTCATCGGCAACAGGTGTTTGGTCTGCTTGAATTGTCGCAACGGATGCTATCAGCTTCCACTTTGATGTTCAATGAAAGTTTTGCTTGATGAGTGCGTGACCCGCAAGCTCAAAAGCCGCTTGCCAAACCATGAAGTGTATTCGGTGACGGATATGCAGTGGAACGGTTTGAAAAACGGCCTACTGATTAGTGCGGCAATTGGGGAAGGATTCGATATGCTCCTGACCATTGACAAAAACCTGGAGCATCAGCAGAACCTCAAGAAACACAGCATCATCGTTGCTGTCTTCGATGTCAAGCAAAACAACGTCAAGCTTTACGAACCGTTGCTATCCAGTTTTGAGGAACGGCTGCCAACCTTCGAGAAAGGCAATGTGTACCGCATTGTCGAAACCTGATGCTTCGGAAGAAGCCCGCAATGACTGGCGGCTCATCGGGCGCGGGCAGGGCATTCACTGACAGGTGATTGATGAGAACTTGTTGGTTGCCGGGTTTTTGAGATTTTAGTAATCTTGGCTTTATAATCTTGTCAGCTGCATCAAAATACTGTTTGTTATGAAACGTCAAGAAAAGCTTACGGCCCACTGTAATTGGTGTAAGAACGATACATACCATACTGAAAAGGCGGGTTATGATGAAATTCAAAGCTTTGAATACTGGGACGAAGAAGAACAGCGGTACATATCTTCGGAAAACGGAGAACTAACTTATCAAATCATTGAGTGCAATGGTTGTGGTTCTGTTTCATACCGGCAAGAATATGTGCCTTGGCTAAGTGAATTTCACAAATTCGCCCCTGACCTAGCTCCTAAGAGAAAAACAACATATTTTCCTATTAGGTCATGGGATAAATTGTTTGAGATGCAAGTAACCAATTTGCCATCATCAATGCGCAGAGCATACCAAGAGGTTTTAGCCGCATACAATTCGGATTTGCATTTGCTATGCGCTGCCGGTCTAAGGTCAATAGTGGAAGGTCTTTGCACTCAGTTTAAGATTGCGGAGAAAGACCTTTCTGGTAAGCCAATTGCGCTAGGTACTAGAATTAGGGAATTGGCGACAAAGCGCTTCATTTCTGCAAATCTTGCAGACGCATTACGTACACACAAAGAGCTTGGAAACGATGCTGTACATAATTTGGTAGTGCCAAGCAAAGAGGAATTGAAATTAGCAATTGGGCTGATTGAAACTGCTTTTGAAAATCTGTTCAACGTTTCAAAGCAGCACGAGGAGTTAGGGGGCAGAATGACCAGTAGGATACTGCCTTAATAAAAACTATTTAAGCCACTTTGCAAAAGCGCATCTTCACGACACTACTGCTCCGAGACAGGTCAGGGTAGCACAAGGTGATAAGCGTGATTGCTGGATGGTCGAGACTAGACCTAGCGAAAACCTGCTACGTGGCGTACCTGTCCGACCCGTAGAGCACTTTTCGTAGCGTCGAACTGTTAGCCAAAATCCTAACAGCAGAAAATCAAACAGCTTAAACCCAAACAAATGGCGTTTGCTAAAAACAAGAAATTAGTTCAGGACTTCTCGAAAGTCACCATCTCGCTGGCCTCGCCTGAGGCTATCCTCGAACGCTCGACGGGCGAAGTGGTGAAACCGGAAACCATCAATTACCGCACCTACAAGCCCGAAATGGGTGGCCTGTTCTGCGAGCGGATTTTCGGGCCGGTGAAGGACTGGGAATGCCACTGCGGCAAGTACAAGCGCATCCGGTACAAGGGCATCATCTGCGACCGTTGCGGCGTGGAGGTGACCGAGAAAAAGGTGCGCCGTGAGCGCATGGGCCACATCGAGCTGGTGGTGCCCGTGGCGCACATCTGGTACTTCAAGAGCCTGCCGAATAAAATTGGCTACCTGCTGGGCCTGCCCACCAAGAAGCTCGACCAGATTATCTACTACGAGCGCTACGTGGTGGTGCAGCCCGGTACGCTGGCCGACGAAGGGGTGCAGATTCTCGACTTCCTCACCGAAGACGAGTACTTGGACATCATCGACAAGCTGCCCCGCGAAAACCAGATGCTGCCCAACGATGACCCGAACAAGTTCATCGCCAAAATGGGCGCCGACGCCCTGCAAATGCTGCTGGAGCGCATCAAGCTCGACGATTTGTCGTTCTCGCTGCGCGACTCGGCGGCCCACGAAACCTCGCAGCAGCGTAAGGCGGAAGCCCTGAAGCGCCTGCGCGTGGTGGAGGCGTTCCGCGACGCCGCAACGCGCGTGGAGAACAAGCCCGAGTGGATGGTTATCCGCATGGTGCCGGTGATTCCGCCGGAGCTGCGCCCGCTGGTGCCGCTGGATGGTGGCCGTTTCGCTACTTCCGACTTGAACGACCTGTACCGTCGCGTCATCATCCGCAACAACCGCCTCAAGCGCCTGATTGAAATCAAGGCGCCGGAGGTGATTTTGCGCAACGAGAAGCGGATGCTGCAGGAGGCCGTGGACTCGCTCTTCGACAACTCGCGCAAGGTGAACGCCGTGCGGGCCGAAGGCAACCGGGCGCTCAAATCGCTCTCGGATATGCTGAAAGGCAAGCAGGGCCGCTTCCGTCAAAACCTGCTCGGTAAGCGGGTTGACTACTCCGGCCGTTCGGTTATCGTCGTTGGTCCGGAGTTGAAGCTGCACGAGTGCGGCTTGCCCAAGAACATGGCGGCCGAGCTGTTCAAGCCCTTCATCATCCGCAAGCTGATTGAGCGCGGCATTGTGAAGACGGTGAAGTCGGCCAAGAAGATTGTGGACCGCAAAGACGCCGTGGTGTGGGACATCCTGGAGAACGTGCTGAAGGGCCACCCGGTGTTGCTCAACCGTGCGCCTACCCTGCACCGCTTGGGTATTCAGGCGTTCCAGCCGCGCCTCATCGAGGGCAAGGCCATTCAGCTGCACCCGTTGGTGTGTACGGCGTTCAACGCCGACTTTGACGGTGACCAGATGGCTGTGCACGTACCCCTGGGGCCGGCCGCTATCCTGGAAGCCTCGATGCTGATGCTGGCCTCGCACAACATCCTCAACCCGGCCAACGGCGCACCTATTACGGTGCCGTCGCAGGACATGGTGTTGGGCCTGTACTACGTGACCAAAGGCAAGCGCAGCACGCCCGAGGAGAAGATTGTGGGCGAAGACCGCATCTTCTACTCCGACGAGGAAGTGGTGATTGCCCTCAACGAAGGCCAGCTCTCGAAGCACGCCTTCATCAAGGTGCGGACGCAGGTGCGCGACGAGAACGACGACCTGGTGACGAAAATCATCGAGACGGTGGCTGGTCGGGTGCTGTTCAACCAAATGGTGCCGGCCGAAGTGGGCTTTGTGGACGAGCTGCTGACGAAGAAAAAGTTGCAGCAAATCATTTCGTTGGTGTTTAAGCGCACGGGCATGGCCCGCACCGCGCTCTTCCTCGACGACATTAAGACCCTCGGGTTCCAGTCGGCCTACAAAGGCGGCCTGAGCATGGGCCTGGGCGACATCAAAATTCCGGTTGAAAAGGACATTTTGGTGAAGCAGGCCCAGAACGATGTGAAGGCGGTGACGCAGAACTACCAGATGGGTCTGATTACCGACAACGAGCGGTACAACCAGGTGATTGACATCTGGACGCGCATCAACAACCAGATTACCGAAACCCTCATGGGCCGCCTGGAGAAGGAAGACCAGGGCTTCAACTCCATTTACATGATGATGCACTCGGGGGCCCGCGGCTCGCGTGAGCAGATTCGCCAGCTCGGCGGGATGCGCGGCCTGATGGCCAAGCCCCAGAAGTCGATGCAGGGCTCGGTGGGCGAGATTATCGAGAACCCGATTTTGTCGAACTTCAAAGAAGGGCTGGACGTAATCGAGTACTTCATTTCGACGCACGGTGCCCGCAAGGGCCTGGCCGACACGGCCCTGAAAACGGCCGATGCCGGTTACCTCACCCGTCGTTTGCACGATGTGGCCCAGGACGTGATTGTGAACGAGCAGGACTGCGGTACGCTGCGCGGCATCGACACCTTCGCGCTGAAAGACAACGAGGACATCGTGGAGCCGCTTTCGGAGCGCATCCTCGGCCGCGTGGCCGTGCACGACATCGTTGACCCGGCGACGGGCACGGTGATTTTGGTGGCCGGCAACGAAATCAACGAGGAAGCGACGCGCCGCATTGACCTGGCGGGCATTGAGTCGGTCGAAATCCGCTCGGTGCTGACCTGCGAGAGCAAGCGTGGCATTTGCGCCAAGTGCTACGGCCGCAACCTGTCGTCGGGCCGCATGGTGCAGCGCGGCGAGGCGGTGGGCGTTATCGCCGCCCAATCCATCGGCGAGCCGGGTACGCAGCTCACGCTGCGCACCTTCCACGTGGGCGGTACGGCCTCCAACATTGCCGTCGAATCGGGCCTGAAGGCCAAGTTCGCGGGCGTGGTGGAGTTCGAGGACATCCGCACCGTGGATACCCTGACTGACGCTGGCGTGAAAGGCCAGGTGGTGATGGGCCGCTCGGGCGAAATCCGGGTGGTGGAGAAGGGCACCGGCAAGGTGTTTACTTCCAACCACGTGCCCTACGGCTCGTTCCTGCTGGTGAGAGAAGGCCAGGAGGTAGAGAAGGGCCAGGATTTGAACAACTGGGACCCGTACAACGCCGTCATTCTGGCCGAATTCGACGGGGTGATTGTCTATGACGCCATCACGGAAGGCATTACCTATCGCGAGGAGTCGGACGAGCAGACCGGTCACCGCGAGAAGGTGATTATCGAATCCAAAGCCAAGGACCAGAACCCCTCCATCATCGTGCGCCCCGGCAAGAAGGGCGACGAGGAAGGGCAGCGGGCCTACAACATCCCGGTGGGGGCGCACCTCAACGTCGATAACAACGAGAAAATCAAAGCCGGGCACATCCTGGCCAAGATTCCGCGCATGGTGGGCAAAACCCGCGACATCACCGGCGGCCTGCCCCGCGTGACGGAGCTGTTCGAGGCCCGCAACCCCTCGAACCCGGCCGTGGTGTCGGAAATCGACGGCGTGGTGACCTACGGCAGCGTGAAGCGCGGCAACCGCGAAATCTACGTTGAGTCGAAGGACGGCGTGAAGAAGAAGTACATGGTGCCGCTCTCGAAGCACATCCTGGTGCAGGACAACGACTTCATCCGCGCCGGGATGCCGCTCTCGGACGGGGCCATTACGCCTTCCGACATCCTCAGCATTCAGGGCCCCGGCGCCGTGCAGGAGTACCTCGTGAACGAAATTCAGGAAGTGTACCGCTTGCAGGGCGTAAAAATCAACGACAAGCACATTGAGGTGATTGTGCGGCAGATGATGCAGAAAGTCGTCATTCTGGACGCCGGCGACACGTCGTTCCTCGAAAACCAGGTGATTAACAAAATCATCTTCATGCAGGAAAACGACACCATCATCGACATGAAGGTGGTGACCGAAGCCGGCGATTCGAGCAACCTCAAGCCCGGCCAGATTGTGACGGCCCGCCGCCTGCGCGACGAGAACAGCAGCCTCAAGCGCCGCGACCTCACGCTGGCGCAGGTGCGCGACGCCCAACCCTCCGTGTCGCGGCCCACGCTGCAAGGCATCACGCAGGCCTCGCTGAGCACGCAATCGGTGTTCTCGGCCGCCTCCTTCCAGGAGACGACCAAGGTGTTGAGCGAAGCCGCCATCCGCGGCAAAGTGGACGAACTGCTTGGTTTGAAGGAGAACGTCATCGTCGGCCACCTCATCCCGGCCGGCACCGGCCTGCGCGAGTACACCCGCCAGATTGTGATGACCAACGACGAGCACGAAGCCCTGCAGGTGGCCAAAGCCGCCGAAGAAGCCGTTCCGGCCAAACGCCCCTCGCGGGCGGGCAAGCGCGAAACTTCGGCTGCTTCGGCCGAGTAGCTTAGCGTAGGTTTGTAATGGAAAAGCCGACTGGAGAAATCCGGTCGGCTTTTTCTTTAAAAAGCCAAATCATAATGGAAAACCGAAACAGTACGCTTCTCAGTCTAAGCAATGCACTAGTTTGCCTTCTGTGTCTAATCTTAGGTATTGTCTGGTATGGAGTGGCTTCGCAACACCAAACATCTCCTTACACAGGTAAAGGCGGTGGTGACTATTTTTTCTTTGAAACGACGATTCCATACGCTTTAGCAATTCTTTTTGGATTGTCAGTCCTATGGAAATTGAATGATGATAAAGCCGGAATCAGTCATGTAGCAGTAATTCTGATAGTCCTGCTTACATTTCTGTTCTGGGGGTTTGTCGTTTTGCTTATTGCCTTCCTGTTCTATGTATCACCAACGGGATGGTTGGTACCACCCTTTACATCGTATTTTCCACTTTTATGTGACATTGCATTGGGCTGCGTTCTGTTTCTTAATAAAAAGGCAAAGCGAGCAAAATCATAATGGTAACTGGGCCAACTCCCGGCTTAACGCCTCTTGCGCCTACCCCTTAAAAATCCCCCGGCCCCCAAGCAGCCTGCTTCGGAGCCGGGGGATTTTTTAGCAACCGGCCAGCGGGCTGCCGCAGGCCGTGGGACCGTCCCACAAGGCCGAAGCAGCCGTTTTCAGGGGTGTGGGACTGTCCCAGGGAGGTGAAGCAGGCGGCTGGCCGGGGGTAGGACGGTGCGGCAGGGGCGGGCCGGCCGTGGGCGAATGGCGGGCGCGGGTGTAATTTGGCCGCGTCAAAACCCTTCACTTCAGTACACTTCCCCTTTTCTCATGGAGCCGACCACGCCCACCCCAACCCCCGACCCCACGCCGCGCCCCACCTCGCGCAACGTGCCGCAAGGCGACCAGCAGTTTTCCGAAGTCTTCGACCTGGCCGTGGACGAGTGGGGCCTCCGCCCCGAACTCACCCTGGTGTGGAAAACCCAGCCCCAGGCCCTGCTGCTGGCCGGCAAGCTGCGCGCCAGCCTGCGCACCACCGGCGAAGCCGCCGA
>JANXUO010000282.1 GCA_025356245.1 Hymenobacter sp. | reverse complement strand
GGTGGGCGGCAACTTCTTCACCTACAACGGCGCTACGGTCGCGAGCCGCTTAATCCGCCTCAACGCCGACGGTAGCCGCGATGCCACCTTTGGCACCGGCGCCGGCTTCAACGCGGTGGTGAACGCCGTGGCCGTGCAGGCCGATGGCAAGGTGCTGGTGGGCGGTAACTTTACCACTTACCGGGGCGTGGCCGCCAGCCGCCTCATTCGCCTTAACGCCGACGGCACCCGTGATGCCACCTTCGGCACCGGCGCGGGCTTCAACGCCGAGGTGAGCTGTATCGTGGTGCAGCCCGATGGCCAGATTCTGGTGGGTGGCAGCTTCTCGCAATACAACGCCGTGTCGGCCTCCGTGTTAGTCCGGCTCAACCCGGATGGCTCCCGCGATGCCACGTTCAGCGCCAGCGCCGGTAGTACTGCGGTGAAAGCCCTGGCCCTGCAGCCCGATGGCAAGGTGCTGGTGGGTCGCGTCTATTCGGGCTCCACCCCCATCTTTCGGCTCAATGCCGACGGCACCCGCGATAACACCTTCACGAACGCGCCCCTCGACGGCGGCGTGTACTGCCTGGCGGTGCAGCCCGATGGCAAGGTGCTGGCGGGGGGCGACTTTACGCGCTACAACAACCTGTTGCAAAGAGGCATCACCCGGATGTCGGCCACCGGCAGCCCCGAAACCAGCTTCGGCACCGGCTACGGCTCGGGCTTTTCCAACGCCCCCAATTTCGTGCGGGTGAACGCGCTGACGCTCCAGCCCGATGGCAAAATAGTGGCCGTGGGCGACTTCACGAGCTACAACGGCACCCCGGCCGGCCGCCTGATTCGCCTCACCGCCACCGGCAACCCCGACGTCGGCCTGGTCACCGGCAGCGGCTTCGACAACATCACCCGTTGCGTGGCCGTGCAGGCCGATGGCAACCTGGTGGTTGGCGGCGACTTCACGGCCTACAACGGCAGCACCGGCCAGAACCGGCTTATCCGCCTGAAGCCTGCCGGCAGCGTGAACAACGCCGCCACGGCCGTGCCTAATGCCACGTTCACCTTCAGCCCCGGCAACACGACTACCAACCCGCTCGTGACGAGCACGGCGGGCAGCTACACGGCCACGGCCAGCCTGAACGGCGAAACCTCGGCCGCCTCCAACGCGGTGCAAATCGCCCGCTGCCCGGTGCCGGTCATCAGCAGCTTCTCGCCCCCGAGCGGGCCGGTGGGCACCACCGTCACCATCACGGGCACCGACCTGACCGCCGCCACGAATGTGCGCTTCAACGGCACGGCGGCCACTATTTTGACCAACACCGCCACCAGCATCACGGCGGCCGTGCCCGCCGGGGCCACCACCGGCCCCATCAGCGTGACCACCAGCTACGGCACCGACGCCAGCACCAACGACTTCACGGTGGTGCAGCCGCCCGTGCTGGCCAGCCTCTCGCCCGCCGATGGCCTGCCCGGCGACCTCATCACCCTCACCGGCACCAGCCTGGATAATGCCACCGCCGTGGATTTCGGCGGCATGGCCGCCACCATCCTGACCAACACCGCCACCAGCATCACGGTAGCGGTGCCCGCCGGCACCGCCACCGGCAACGTGACCGTGACCACCGGGGCCGGCCCCAGCAACGGCCTGCTCTTTACCGTGCTGGGCGACCTGGTGCTGAGCGGCCCCCAGACCATCCAGGGCCATTACCGCAACGTGACCATCACCGGCACCGGGGTGGTGGGCCTGTCCGGCCCGCTGCTGGTGCGCGGGGCGCTGCGGGTGCAGCCCGGCGGGCGGCTGAGCGCCAACAACTACGACGTGACCGGCTCGGGCTCGTTTTTCCTGAGCCGGCGGGCCAGCCTCGTGCTGTTCGACGCGGCGGGCATCAGCGCCAGCGGGGCCAGCGGCGACATTCAGGTGAGCGGCCCCCGCTACTTCTCGCCCGACGCCCGCTACTTCTACAACGGCCCCACCAACCAGGTTAGCGGCTCCGGCCTGCCGGGCCGGGTGAACGAGCTGCAATCCTTCGGCGGGCACACGCTCACGCTTAGCCAGCCGGTGGCCATCCGGCACCTGCTGGCCGTGGGCCTGGGCACCACCTTCAGCCCCACCGCCGGCCAGGTCACGCTGCTTTCGGATGCCGACAGCACGGCCAGCATTGATTATTCGACCAACTACGCCTACCCCGGCACCTACACCGTGCAGCGCCACGTGAAGGGCGACCTGTTTGCCGGGCCGGCTTACCGGCACGTCAGCGCCCCCGTGGCGGGGGCCACGGTGGGCAGCCTGGCGGTGGCCGGCGGCTTCCAGCCCGAAGTGAATGCGGCCTACAACACCTCGGCCACGCCGCTCACTGTGCCGTCTTTCCCCACGGTGTTTGGCTACAACGAAACCCGCCTGGCCACGGCCGCCAACAACCTCGACCCCTTCAGCAAAGGCTGGG
>JANXUO010000242.1 GCA_025356245.1 Hymenobacter sp. | reverse complement strand
ATCTCCGAGGGCGCGGGGAGCATCTCCGGGGGCGCGGGGAGCATCTCCGAGGGCGCGTGGAGCATCTCCGAGGGCGCGGGGAGCATCTCCGAGGGCGCGGGGAATGTCTGTGAGGGCACGGAAGACATCTCCGAGGGCGCGGAAAATGTCTGTGAGGGCACGGGAGACATCTCCGAGGGCGCGGGAAATGTCTGTGAGGGCGCGCGGGAAATTGCCGGGCGCAGTGTAGCTTAGCGCGGCCGTTTGCGACGGCGCTTGTTTATTTTTCAACCAACAAACCCAAATCATGGAGACCAATCAACAGAATAAGCTGACGATGCTGCAAACGGTGGTGCTCTTTTTCGAGGACCTGGGAAAGAAGCTGGCGGCGATTAAGCGCATTGGCGCGGGGCGCGATGCGCTGGCCAAGGTGGTGGGCAAGCTGGAAACGGCCGCCGGGGCCCAGGATGCCCCAACGACGGGGGTGACACGCGACCGGGAAGCTGTGAAGAAGGAAGCGGCGGCCAAGGCCGAGGCGCTGCGGCAGTTTGTGCTGGGCGTGAGCACCGATGCCACGGTACGGGCCAAGCTGCAAACGGCGGTGAGCCGGCACCTGCACGAGAAGGACGCCGAGCTGTTGCGGTATTTTCAAACCATTGCCGAGAGCATCGGCACGCTGCCGGCCGACGACCTGGACCCGGCCGAAACCGGCTACGATGCGAAACTGCTGAAAACACTGACCGGCGACATTGCCCTGCTGACCGATACGCGGGGGGCGGCGCGGCAAATAGAGCTGGGCACCGAAACGGCTACGGCCGACATTGAAACGTTGCTGGCCGAGGCCGACGCGGTGCTGGCCAACACCCTCGACCGGCTGGTGAAGGCCCAGAAGCTGGCCCTGCCCACCGAGGTGGCCGAGTACGAGAAGGCGCGGCGCATTGTGCACACGGCAACGCGGCGGCGGCCCCGGTACGCGGGCACGGTGGCGGCCGGCGCGGCGGCGCTGGTGTACGACCGGCGCACGGCGGGCCGGCCCGACCCGACGCTGACCAACCGCTCGGGCAGGGGCCGCACGCTGCGCTACTACACGGCCGCCACGGCCACGGCGCAGCCGGCGGCGGGGCAGGGGGTGATGGTAAAAAACCGGACCGAGGTGCACTTGACCGACTACGCCAAGCTGGGGCCGGACCCGGACGCGCCGTTTTTACTGGTGGTGCTGGAGGGCGTGGACGGGGAAGGGCACTGGGGGGTGAAGTGAGTTAAGAGTTAAGAGTTGCGTCCGGCTGCCAATTCTTAACTCAATGAAAGCGCCCCGGCCGGGAAGGTCGGGGCGCTTTTGTTTTTGGTACCTTTGCCGTGCTCGTAGGAGCGCCACGAAAGCCGGAGGCTCTGTAAAAAGGAGTGGCCGGCTTTCCCTTTTAGGGCGGTCGGGGCGGAGATAAGGCATTCCAATAGGTTTGGCAAAGTCGCAAAGGGCAAACGCCGCAAACCGTGGGGCTGAACTGCTACTGCCTCAAGCAACCTGTAAGCCCTTTCGAGAAGCGGTTAACTCTTCTAGTTTGGTTTGTCCGCGCTTCATCCATTCTACCACGATGGGCTGGTATTCGGGAAAGTCAAGCTCATCAAACACCCAGTCGTATTCGGCACACAACGCAGGGGCTTCGGCCTTGAATTTCTGATAACGTTCCACCATGATGGAGGCGCTGGCAATGCGACGGCCGCCGGCCTGTTCGCTGGCATAGGGCCGCAACCAGTTGCGCACACAGGCCACCATTTTGTCGGGGATATTATCGTGGCTACTGGGGTCTTCGCCTCCTAAATCGGTGGTATGGTGCTTGTAGCGGTGCGCTTCGCTGTCAAGCACAAGGTATTCCTTCCGCTGGTCATGTTCGGCACCAAACTGGCGGCAACCCATAAAAATGCCCAACTCCAACGGCATGTTATTGCGGGGCATTTTGGCCAAGTCGATGCGCGACAAATCATGAATGCCAAAGCGGGCTTCGCCAATAAGCTCCATGATACGCTTTAGCCGGTTGGGCTGGTTGTTGTCTTCTAAGGCACACTGGGCTACAAACCCGCAGGCATGGATTGTAAAAACCATTGCGCGGAATAACTCCCGAAAGTCTTTGTCGAAAGGGCAATTGATGAACACGTTGTATTCATAGCCCTCGGCTTCGGTGCGGGGGACGAATTCGCGACGATTTTTCATAAACCCGACTTGGCTATTTCTTGCGTGGAGCCGCTTTGCGAGCAGGAGCGGCAGCTTTTTTAGGAGCAGTGGCCTTCTTGGGAGAAGCAGCCTTCTTAGGGGCGGCTGCCTTTCGGGGGGCGGCCGTAGTCGTCTTTGTCGCAGTCGCTTTTTTGGGCAATCCTGTACTACCTGCCCGCACAAGTGGGCCGCCATACATACGCTGGTATTCGGCACGCAACGTGCCCAGCTTTTTGTCGCTGCGGGCATCGGTGCCGTCGGGGTTGCGGATGGCACCGTTGGCAAGTCCTAGTTTTTTTTCAAGATTACCAATCTTAATGTCGGAGCGAGGTTTTCGGGCAGCCATGTTGGGATATGAAAAGAGGGCTAAATAAACGGTTGAGGCACATTAAACCCAAAAACAGAGTGCCAAGCGGAGCGGTGCAGTTCGTGCATCAGCACCCGGTGCGGCGCACGGCGGTGGCTTGCTGGCGCATTCGGGCCAGAAGCGGGCCCAACCCGGCGATTTGGGTGGTTTGGCGTACTTGCGTAGCCATACGAGGGTGGCACGGCAGAGGGGGCAAAAGTTAGCGCGGCCCCAGGAACCGGTCGCCGTTGAAGTGGATGAGGTGTTCGGGGGTCTCCTGAATCCAGATTTCGGTGTCCCAGGCCAGGGCGGCGCTGTACTTCTTGAAAAGTTTGAAATCGGGAAAAGCGGAAACGAACACCGGGCCGGCGGGGCAGTCGGTGAGCATGGCGAGCAGCTCCATTTTGCGCTTGGGCGAAACCGGGCCGTGGCTGGTGACGACTTCGATGAGGAAGAGCCACTGGGAGCCGTCGGGCCGGGCTTGGAGTAGCACGATGTCGGGCAGCTTGCTGTGCTGGTTGAGGGGAATTCCCAACTCGTGCAGCTTGGCTTCGTCTTCGAACAAGTGCTTGGTTTCGGTGTCGCCTACATACAGCAGCTGGGCACCGGGGGCAAACTGCGGCACGAACTGTTCGAGCACAGCGCGTTGCACTTCGTTGTGCAGGCCGGGCGAAAGGTTTACCATTCGGCCATCGGGCAAGGCCAGGGCCACGCGCTGCTGGTCGCGGGCGGTGGCGTACTGCGCGGTGAGGGCGTGGTGCTGGTTCAAAAAGGCGGCGAGCTGCGGCGGCCACTGCGCGGTGCCGTGGGCCTGCAGCAGGCGCAGGGCTTCGGCGGTGAGGCCGTAGTGGGCTTTGGGGCTGTTCACCGGCAGCTGGGGGTTGTCGGGGTTGTAGGCCACCAGGCCGGCCTGCACAAACTGGTGCAGCACCTGGCGGCGGAAGGTTTCGCGGGTATTTTCCTTGTACACCTGCCCGTAGTGGGTTTCGATGAAGTCGCGGATGCCCCGCGATACCCGCTTGCTGTGGCCCGTGGCATTGGGCCACGGCTCGTCGGGGCCGAGGCTAGCCAGGGCCACGAGGGTGAAGGCCGCGATTTTGTTTTGCTGGGCGGGCGGCAGGCCCAGGGCGGCCAGCATTTGTTGGGCTTCGCGGATTTTGAGGGGCAATTCGGTTGCCGATGCTTCGTAGGGCGTGGTGGGTTCGGCCATGATGTTTTGGGGGAGCAGCAGCGGGGCGTTGGGGCGTTGAAAGAGTTGTTCGACCAAGTCGTCGGTTCCGGCCGGGCCGTGGGCCTGCACATGGGCACCGAGGGCTTCGATGGCGTCCCAGGCGGGCACGGGAAATTCGCGGGCCTCGGTGGCGCTTACCTGGGTGTTGCCGTTGAAGAGGCGAAAAAACTGGTCGTAGGGGGTGCTGCTGAGCAAGGCAGCCAAGCCGATGGCCTGGACGGGGGTTAGCTCGCCGCGCCGGGCGTAGAGGTAGTTGAGCTTGTTTTCGAGCCCTACCAGGGCGGCGGGCCACTCGGCAGCCAGGTAGGGGGCGGCCACAATGCGCCGGGCGTCGTCTTTGGCGCTGACGCGCCGCATGAGCACGTAGTTGCGGTTGGGCACGAGCAGGGCAGGTGCCGCGTTGGGGGCAAGGTATTGCGGCTTCGTGCGCAGGGCCAGCGGCCAGCGCAGGCGGCCTGCGGTGGGGGCTACATTGTCCATCCAGAGCAGGGGGATGGTGCCGGCGGTTGGCTCGGTGCGCAGCCATTCGGTGGCCCGGAACCCAACCACCGGGCCGGTGGAAACGCCCACGCCCAAATCGGCAAGGCGGTGGTTCCAGCGGCGAAATTTGGCCAACAAGGCGTACTCGGTGGCATCGGTGGGCAAAAACAACACGCTGCCTTGCCGTTCGGGGCTGAGTAAGTCGGCCAGGGGGCGCTCGAATACGGTGGCGTCGGCCAAGTCGTGCAGGCCGGCCGAGGCCGTAATGATAACGGCCGGGGAAGCACCGGCCAGAGCGGCGGGTTCGGGGCGCACGGCTTTGAATAACACCGTTTCCTGCAGCACGGCGTCTTTCTTGAAAGCGGCCCGGCGGGAATGAAACAAGTGAAAGCGCGTCCAACGGAAGTGGTGGAGGGCGAAGCGGCGAAAGCGGGCAAAGTAAGGGCCGGAGCTGAAGCTGCGCGGCACCAGAAACAAGAGTTCGCCGCCGGGCCGGATGAGCCGGGCTGCCAGCACGGCAAACAAGGCATACATATTGGGCTGGGCCTGCTCGGGTCCGGCTAAGGCATTGCGCGGGTCGTGCTGGCCCAGCTTGAAATACGGAGGGTTGGAAATGACGACGTCGTAAGCCGGCGGCACGGCCAGCGGAAACTGCCAGACGGCGGCGTGGGCCAGAATGAAGTCGGTGCAGTGGAGCCGCACAATTAGTTCAATGCCTCGCCCGGCGAGCCATTGCCCGAGGTAATCCAGCACCTGTTTTGCAGCAGCAAACAGGTGTTGGTCCAGGTCGTAGGCGTCAAGCTCCACGCGCCTAAGCGCGGGTGCGGTGGCAGCGAAGTGCTCCAACAGGCAGCAGCTTAGCATCCCCATGCCCACGCCAGGGTCCAGCACCCGAACGGTGGAGCTGGTAGGGGGCGCTGCCCATTGGGCCAGGTACTGGCCGATGGCAGCAGGCGTAAAAAATTGTCCGAGGGTTTTTTTCTGTTCGCCGGTTTGTTGGCGGGCGTAGGTATCGCCGGTGCGCGTGGCAAAGGCACTGGGCATTTCGCCGGCTTGCGGCTTCCCGGTAAGCGACTTGTCGCGGGTTGTAAGTAATTCGGCAAATAACATCACGCAAGATACCTTCTCGACGGGCTAGGTAGCCGCGAGCAGGGCGGCGCGGGCCTGGACAAAGTCGTCGAGCTGCTGGCGGGTGGGCTTTTGGCGGCGGTAGGCGAGGTCGAGGCTTTGGGCGGGGGTTTGCATGGGGGCGAAGATAGGGGGAGTGGGGACCGGTAAAGTATACAAAACAAAAGCGCCCCGTTGCCGGGGCGCTTTTGTTTGGAAACCAACCGGGGGTCGGTTACTTAATCACCTCAAACCACCCTTTCTTGCTGCTGCCGTCGGCCATTTTCAGCAGGAAGTAGTAGTTGCCGGGGGCCGTGTTGGCATCGCCGCCCCAGTTGTTTTGGTAGTTGGTGGTGCGGTACACCTCGCGGCCCCAGCGGTTGAAGACGCTGAATTCGTTGCCGGGGTAGAGGGTGATGTTGTCGATGACGAGCACATCGTTGAGGCCGTCGTTGTTGGGCGTGATGACGTTGTAGGTCACAATCGGGTTTTCGAAGCGGGTGTTGGCCGTGTTCGAGTTGGAGAGCAGGCCGCCGGGGCCCACGGCCACCACGCGGAACTGCTGGTTGAAGCCCGCGCCCGAAGCCGAGCCGCCGGGGGCGTTGGGCACCGTGGCCAGCAGGGTGCTGCCGTCCACAGTTGCCACCAGGGTTTCGGCCCCGCCGTCCACGCTACGCAGGATGCGGTATTCCGTCACGGCAAAGCCGATGTAGGCGTTCCAGCTGAGGGCGGTGGTGCCCTGGTTGCGGCCCCCGGTGCCGGGGGTGGCGGCGGCCACGAGGCGCACCGTTTGGGTGGGCACGCTGCTGACGGTGGTGCCGCAGCCGTTGGTGAGCGAAAGCTGGTACTCGTAGGAGTTGGCGGCGGCATCCACCCCGACGTTGTCGGTGTAGGTGGTGGCCGAGGCGGGCACCGTGCCGACCACCGCAAAGTTGCCCGAGCCCGCCACGCGGCGCAGCACCTGGATGGCGTTGGGCGTGTTGGTGGAGCCCGGCGCCGCCAGGGTGAGGACGATGCTGGTGTTGCTGGCCAGGTCCACCGACGAGACGGCGAGCGCGACGCTGGGGTTGTCGAGGAGCACCGTTTTGGTGGTGGCCGTGCCCACGCAGCCCAGGTCGGAGGTGGGCGTTACACTCACGGCGTAGGCCGGAGCCCCGGCCGTGAACTGCACCGTGACCTGGCCCGTGGTTTGGCCAGCGGTGAGGGTGCCGCCCGTCACGGTCCAGGTGTAGGTGTAGCCGGGGGTGGCGGCCACGCTGTACTGCTGGGCCTGGGTCACGTCGCACACAAAGCCCGGGCCGGTGATGGCCGCCGCTGCGGGAGTGGGGTTGACGGTGAAGTTGAACGTGTAGGTGGGGCCGGCGCAGCCAGCGACGCTGGTTTCGCGGGCCGTGACGACGTAGCTGCCGGGGGCCGGCAGGGTGGCCAGGGTGGCGGTGCTGCCCGTGTTGGGCAGGGCTGCGCCGCCCAGCGTGAAGGTGTAGGTCGAGCCCACGAAGCCGCCCGGCAGGCTAAACGTAGCCGGGCCGCTGCCCTGGCACACGGCGGCCGGCCCGGTAATGGCCAGCGTGGTGCGGGGCGAGGGGTTGATGAGCACGCGCAGGGTGTCGGAGGTGCCGAGGCAGCGCACGCCGCTGGCGGGGTTGCTGGTTTCCGTCACCACAATGCGCCCGATGGTGGGCACCGCGACGGGGTTCCAGCTCACCACCACCGAGGCCAGGTTGGTGCTGACCTGGGTGCCGCCGAGAATCGTCCAGCTGTAGAGCGAGCCGTTGGCGTACACCGTGCTGTAGGTGTAGGGGCCATCGGCCTGGCACACGCTGCGGGGCAGCGGGGCCGCGGCCCGCACATCGCCGGGGCCGGTGGGGCGCACGGTTTGCAGGCGGGTGTTGATGAGGATGGGCAGCGTGACGGTGTCGGAGGAGCAGCCGAGGCTATTCAGTGTGTAGGCTTTGATGGAGCCGGTGCCGGCCGGGCCCCAGTCCACGGCAATGGTGGGGGTGCCGTTGCCGGTGAAGGCCACCGCGCCCGTCACGAGCCACTGGTAGGCTGTGGCGCGGGGGTTGCGGATGGTGTACACAATGCCCGTGACGGTGGGGCACACCGAGGCCGGGCCGGCGATGGAGTCGGTGGCCGGGCGGGGGTTCACCGTCACCAGCACCGAGTCGCGGCCGGCGCAGCCCTGGGCGGTGGTCACGCGCAGCACGTAGTTGGTGGTGATGGGCGCGGCCGTCAGGTTGGCCGTGGTGAGCACGGGCTGGGCGGCGGTGGCGCTGCTCAGGCCCGCCGTGGGGGTCCAGGCGTAGGTGTAGCCGGGCCGGGCGGGCGTGCCGAGGGTCACGCGCTTCAGGGCGCACACGGTGGTGTCGCGCCCGGCGTTGGCCACGGCGGCGGGGTTCACGGTCAGCGTCACGAACGACGAATCGACGCAGCCCAGGCCGGTGGTCACCACCAGGCGGTAGCGAATGCTGCTGGGCGTGGCCGTCAGGTTGGTCAGCGTCGCAGTCGTAACGGGGGCCGTGGGCGTGGCCAGGCCGGTGGTGGGCGTCCACTGGTAGGTGGCGCCCGCTACGGCGGGGCCGGTGCCGATGCTCACGGTGCTACCCGAGCAGAAGGCGGCCGGGGCCGGGCCGGCGTTGGCCACGGCGGCGGGGTTCACGGTCAGGGTCACGAACGACGAGTCGGCGCAGCCCAGGCCGGTGGTCACCACCAGGCGGTAGCGGATGCTGAGGGGCACGGCCGTCAGGTTGGTGCCGGTGGCGATGGGGTTGAACACGGCCGGGTTGTTCAGGCCGGTGGTGGGCGTCCAGGCGTAGGTGCTGCCGGCAATGGCCGGGCCGCTGCCGCCGAGCTGGGCCGTTTTGCCCGAGCAGATGGTGGCGTTGGGGCCCGCCTGCGCCACGGCGCTGGGGTTCACCGTCACCAGCACCGAGTCGCGGGCCACGCAGCTGCCCACGGCCGTAGTGGCCAGCAAGTGGTAGAGCACGCTAAAGGGCGCGGCCGTGGTGTTGGGCAGGCTCACGGTAGGGTTGGAAACCGTGGCGCTGCTCAGGCCCGTGGCGGGCGTCCAGAGGTAGCTGGTGCCGGCCACGGGGGCCGTGCCGAGCTGGGCACTGAGGCCGCCGCAGAGGGTGCGGTCGGGGCCGGCGTCGGCCACGGCGGCGGGGTTCACGTCGATGCGCACCTGGGCCGTGGCCACGCAGCCGTCGGCCGTGGTCACGGTCAATACCAAAATACGGAAGAACGGCACCGTGCTGGTGTTGATGGGCGTGTAGGTGGGCTGGGCCACGAGGATGCTGCTCAGGAAGGGGTCGGCCGTCCACTGGTACGAATAGCCCGGCAGCGCCGGGGTACCCAGGGTGATGGTTTCGCCCGAGCACACAATGCGGTCGGGGCCGGCGTTCACCACCGGGGCCGGGAACACCGTCACCGTTACCGTGCCCGTGGCCGAACAGCCCTGGGCGGTGGTGGTGGTGAGGGTGTAGGTCTGGGTGATGTTGGCGTTGGTCGTGTTGGTAAGCGTCGCTACCGGGTTGGCACTGGTGGGGTCGCTGAGGCCCGTGGTGGGGCTCCAGCTATAGGTGTTGCCCGCCACGGGGGCGGCGCCCAGGGCCGTACCCAAGCCCGAGCAAACCGAGCGGGCACCGCCCGGCAGGGCTGCGGCCGCCTGGTTCACAGTCACGGCCACGGTGGCCGACGAGTCGCAGGAGGCCCCGGCAAATATGCTGGTGGCCGTCAGGGTGTAAGTCACGACGAGCGGCGCGGCCGTGGTGTTGGTCAGCGTCACGGTGGGGTTGGCGGCGGTGGCGCTGCTCAAGCCCGCCAGGGCCGAAGCCGGGTTGGCCGTCCACAAATACGTGGTGTTGGCCGCTGCCGTCGCGCCCAGCTGCGCCGAGCCGCCCGAGCAGAAGGCCACGGCCGGGCCGGTGATGGGGCGGCCCTTGGGGTTGATGGTGACGGTCACGGTGGCCGAGTCGGCGCAGGTCAGGCCGAGGTTGGTGTTCGACACCCGCAGCTTATAGGTCAGCACCCGCGGGGCCGGGCCGTTGTTGGCCAG
>JANXUO010000198.1 GCA_025356245.1 Hymenobacter sp. | reverse complement strand
CCCAACCCCCAACCCCCAAAAACCATTTTTAAAAAGCCCATGAACCCCGCCCTGGCTCGCCTCCTGCACCTGGCCCAGGCCCCGGAGCGCCGCATCCTGGGGCTGATGTCGGGCACCTCACTCGATGGGCTGGACCTGGCTCTGTGCCGCTGCCAGGGCCACGGCAACAGCCTTACCGTCGAAGTAGAGCGCCACACCACCGTACCCTACCCCGCCGCCTGGCAAGCGCGGTTGCGGGCCGTGTCGCAACCCCAGGTTTCGCTGGAAGAACTGACCGTATTGCACGCCGCGCTGGGCCGCTACCACGCCGCGCTGGTGCTCGAAACCCTGGCCGAATGGGGCGTAAACCCCGGCGCAATCGACCTGCTCGCCAGCCACGGGCAAACCGTGTGGCACGCGCCGGCGCACCAGCGGCCGGGCCACGCCTACCCGCACCACGCCACGCTGCAAATTGGCGAAGCCGACCATTTGGCGGCGCTCACGGGCATCATCACGGTGGCCGATTTCCGGCAGAAGCACGTTGCCCACGGCCACGAAGGTGCCCCGCTGGCGGGCTTCGCCGACGAGCTGCTGTTTCGCTCGCCCACGGTGCCACGCTTTTTGCTGAATTTGGGCGGCATCGCCAATTTTACCTACCTGCCGGCCGGGGGCGGCCCGGCCTTCGTGACGGACACCGGCCCCGCCAACACCCTGCTCGACGGCGTTGTGCGTCAGCACCTGCCGGGCCAGACCTACGACGCGGGCGGCCGGTTGGCGGCCCAGGGCACGGCGCACCCGGCGCTGCTGGCGGCGCTGCTGGCCGACCCGTTTTTTGCCGCCCCACTGCCCAAAACCACCGGCCCCGAACGCTTTGGCCCTGCCTACCTGGCCGCCGCGCAAGCCGCCACCGGCACCGCCGCCCTGCCGCTGCCCGCCCTGCTGGCCACCCTCGTGGAACTGACGGCCGCCAGCGTGGCCGCTGCCGCCCGCGCCTGCGCCCCGCCCGGCCTGCGCCCCGAAGTATTCGTGAGCGGCGGCGGCCTCCACAACCCCGCGCTGCTGGCCGCCCTGCGCCGCCACTGGCCCGCCGCCGTTTGGGCCGACACCGCCGCCCTCGGCATTGCCCCCGATGCCAAAGAAGCCGTGCTCTTTGCCGTGCTGGCCAACGAAACCGTGGCCGGCAACCCGGCATTGAGCCTGGGCAAAATTTGCCTGCCGTGAGGCGCAACGCCTCTACTCCTCGGCTTCGGGCACGAGCACGAACAGGTCTTCGCCGGGCCGTTTCATGAGGTATTTTTCGCGGGCGAATTTTTCGAGCAGGGCGGGGCTGCTCATCAGCTCGGCGCGGTCTTTTTTGACGACTTCGATGTTGGAGAGGTAGTATTCTTTTTCGTTGCGTAGCTCGCGCCACTTGCGGTAGATGTCGAGCTGCTTGCTCAGGTCGTTGGCGTCGAACACGGCCATCCAGACCACGAACGCGGCCCCCACGAGCAGGTAGAAGTTGCGGAGCAGGCGGCCCAGCGGGCCAAAAAACGCGGGGAGTTGCATGGCGTAAAGATAGCCGGACGGCGGCCTTTGCGACGGGGAAACTGTGCCGTTTGCCACAACCCGGGTTGAAACTGCACGTTGGGTGGTAACTTAGAGCATGAAAACGCTGATTTTACACATTGCTGAACCGGCGCACGAAGCAGCCGTGCTGGCTGCCCTGGTGGAATTGCTTGACAAAAAAATGATTGCCCTGGACAGCGACCTGCCGCTGGGCTGGCCCGGGGCGCCACTCAGCGCCAACGCCTACGCGGCCCGGCTGACAGCGGCGTTGGCCGCCCCCCGCGTATCGGCCGAAGAAGCCATGCAGCGGCTGGGGCTATGATTCGCAACGGCCGGGAAGTACTACTAGGTGAAACATTTATCCAAGAGTTGGCGCTGGTCGAAAAGTACGTGGGGCGCGACGTTGCAGTGCGCGGGCGGCGATTTGTGAGCGACCTGACCAGCTTTTTGTTCGAGAACCTTGCGCCTTTGCCCTACGCACACCCGGCGTATGCCCACCCGGTCGCGCAGGGCAGGGAATTGCGCCGGGCGGTATTTCGCAAGGAATACATCATCATCTACGAAGTGAGCGACGCGGCCGTGTCCTTCGTGTTTTTTCATCACAGCAGCCGCAGCCCGCCCGACTTATCCTTTCTGAATGGTTGATTGTGGTGCACTGGGACTGTCATATGGTACGCTACGCCGTCGGGGCGGGCGTGGAACGCTGCCGGCAATCCTTCGCTTCCGTCCGCGCCAGGGCTTCGCCCGCAACAATCGACAGGCCAGCAGCAACCAGCTGACACAGCCGGTACATTGGTGGGGCTGCGTAACATCGGCCAGCATTTGACGCGCTGGCCGTTGGTGCTTCAAATCCGGTTGGTTAGACTGAAATCCTTGGCCAGCAAATCGGTCAGTTCGCGGTCGATGACGACACCGGCCAGCGGGTCTTTTTCGGCGGGCCAGCTGGCTTTGTAATACACTACCTGGTGTTGTTCGCCGTCGTAGAGCAGCACAACTACGCGGGTGCTGGCGACCGACGACAGGGGCATCACCGTACCCATCGAAAGGAGCACAATGCCCAAGTCCCTGGCAAGGATGCCCCGCAAGTTGGCCGCCGTGCGGGTGAAACCGCCTGCGTAGGCCAGCAGGGCGTAGCGTTGGCCACGCGGGGCCAGCAGCGAATCGAGCCATGGCTGCGGGGCGGCCAGCGGCAGGCGCGGGTTGCGCCCCACCAGCCCGAACGCCCGGCCCAGGTTCAGGTTGCGGCGACGTTGCGCCAGCGTGTCGGCCACCGCGATTTTGGCCTCGCCTTCGAGGTGCAGTTTTTCGTCGTGCCGATACAGCGCCTGCCGGAGCAGTTCGGCCGCGTCGAGGCTCGCGTTGGGGTCGAGTTCGAGCCGGTTGCCCCTGGCAATGACCGACACCGCCCCCAGCGGCGGCACCAGCAGCACCCGCGTGGCCTCGGCGGGCCGGAAGCCCCCGGCCGGGCGCTGCCGGGCGGGGCGGGCCGCCGCCAGCAGCAACAGCGGCAGCAAGAAAAGGGCAGACAGTCGCATGGGGTTGGGATTGGGCGGTTTTTGTTTGCGCGAAGCCCGCAAAATTCGCAAATCTCAGACAAACTTTAATCGCTGCGAACTCCGCGAACTTTGCGCGAAACCCATCTACCGGGCGTTTTGAGCGGCGCTACCCTCGTCCCCGAACGGCCACCGGCCCAGCCGCTTGCTCCAGAGCAGAAACACGCCCGTGCCCAACGCCATCATGCCCACGGCGGCCACCTGCAAATAGAGCCGGAAGTGCCAACTGCCCCAGGCCACTTCGACGGGCTGAATGCCGACGAATACGGCCAGCCACACCAGTACGGCCAGCACCACGGGCAGCGGGTAGAGCGGCATTCGGAAGGGTAAGCTGGCTGCCCCGCGCCGCCGCCGCAGCAGCACCAGCCCCACGGCCTGCCCCACGAATTGCAGCAAAATCCGCATCGCCAGGATGGCCGCGATGACTTCGCCGAGGCGGAACAAAAGGCTGAAAACGAAGCCCACGCCGCCCAAAATGAGCAACGAAACGTGGGGGAAGTTTTTGGTGGGATGCAGGCGGCCAAACACGGGCAGAAACTCGCCATCGGCCGCCGCCGCGTAGGGGATGCGCGAGTAGCCGAGCAGCACGGCGAAGAGCGAGGCGAAGGCCACCAGCAGCACCAGCCCCGTGGCCGCCTGCGCAGCGGCTGGCCCGTAGAGCCGCTCGACGAACACGCTGACGATGAACTGCGACTTGTCGGAAGTACCGGCCTGCCAGGCCTGCACTTCCTGCCACGGGATGACGGTGCCCACGCTCCAGTTGAGCAGCAGGTACAGCGCGGCAATGCCCAGGATGCTGAAGAAAATGCTGCGCGGGATGACGCGCTGGGGGTTGATGATTTCGCCGCCCAGGTGGCACACGTTGTAGTAGCCGAGGTAGGAGTAGATGGTTTTGACGACGGCCTGCCCCATGGCGGCCGACACCAGCAGGCCCGGCAGCGCCCCCAGGCCGCCGGCCGGCACCCAGGCCACGGCGTGGTGGGGGTGGGTGAGGCCGCCGAAAATCAGCCAGCCCATCAGCCCCAGCACCGCCACCCACAGCGCCACGCCGAGCCGGCCAATGGCCTCGATGCGGCGGTAGAGCAGCGCCACGAGCAGCAGCACCACGGCCCCGGCCACGGCCTTGGGCTGCCACCATTCGGTCATCGGGACGAGGTAGCCGAAGTATTGGGCGAAGCCGATGGCCCCCGAGGCCAGCACCAGCGGCGACTGCACGAGCGTCTGCCAGACGTACAGAAACGAGAGGAGCCGGCCCCACTTCTGCTCGCCGTAGGCCAGCTTGAGGAAGCGGTAGCTGCCCCCGGCTTCGGGGT
>JANXUO010000154.1 GCA_025356245.1 Hymenobacter sp. | reverse complement strand
TTTCCGCGACGAGCGCAGCGAGTTCCTCGCGTTTGGTTCGTTAGCGTAAGCGGCTGGCAGCGCGAGCGCATACGCGAGGAACTTCGTTGCGCTCGTCGCGGAAACGGAGTTTCGCGCTATGCTAAGCAACCGCCATCTCCTCCTCGGGTTCGGCCATTTTTTTCAGCCAGGGCTGACGGATGTGGCTGGCCAGCCGCCGCCAGAAATCCAGCTCCAGCAGGCCCGAGTCGTTGTAAGCCTGGTAGAGGAAAAACAGGCCCGGCGGCAGCAGCACCATGTCGGAGAGCCACATCCCCACCCCTACCGGCATCACCAGCTCGCGCCCGTATTTTTCGCCCATGATGCTGACGACGTAGTAGATGATGAAGAACAAAATCGACACCAGAATGGGGACGCCCAGGCCGCCTTTTTTGATGATGGCCCCCAGCGGTGCCCCAATCAAAAACATCAGAAACACGGCCATCGACTGCGCATACTTCCGGTAAATCTCAATCCGAAACTCGGCCGAGGTGCGGGCAATGCTGTTGAGGCGCTCGGCCGTAGCGCCCGTGCTGCTCCGAATGTTGCGGGCGCGGTTGGTGGCCTGCTGCACGATGCTGGCGGTAAGCGGCGGCAGCTTGCTCGCCGGCACCACCCAGCCCTCCACCGCCCGGTTGCGGGCGGCCCCCAGCGTATCGAACCGCACAAAGGTGTAAAAACTGCCCAGCTGCACGGGCACGTTGCGCCGCTCGGTGGCCAGGTGCCGCTGCACCGAATCGACGGCCACCTGCAGCTGCGGGATGTTGAGCATCATCCGGTTTTCGCTGAACAGCTCCTCCTTGGTGCGGCTCAGGCTGAAGGAATTGAGCGAAAACGTGATGGTGTTGTGGTCGAACCCCTGCCGGATGAAGGTGGCGGCGGCGCGGTTCTGCACGTCGGGCTGCTCTACGTAGCTGGCACCCTTAAACAACTCCAACCCCAGGTAGCCGCCCCCGAAGCGGGTAAACATGCGGCCCGAATCGGCGAGCAGCACGGTGCTGTTGCCGTTTTTGCCGGTCTGGTCGTAAATCATCACCCCGTGCAGGCGGTCGCCGTTGGCCCCCGTTTTCCGGTCCACCTTGATGGTGTAGCCCGGGATGCCGTTGTAAAAAACGCCCTCCCGGATGTCGAGGGCCAGCTTTTGCTGGCGCACGTCCCACAGCAGGCTGTAGGCCTTTAGGTTGGCCATCGGCACCACGTACTGGTTGAACCAAAACGAGCCCACGGCCAGGCCCGCGCTGAGCAACGCCACGGGCCGCAAAATGCGCGTCAGGGCAATGCCCGAGGCTTTGATGGCCGTCAGCTCGTGGTGTTCGCCCAGCCCGCCGTAGGTCATCAGCGACGAGAGCAGCACCGCCAGCGGCAACGAAGTGGGCACAATCAGCACCGAAAAAAAGCCCAGCAGCTGCAGCAGCACCCCCGCCCCCAAATCCTTGCCGATGATGTCGTCGAGATACTTGAGCAAAAACTGGCACAGCAGAATAAACTGCACCACGGCAAACGTGAGAAAGAACGGACCGGCCACGGCCCGCAAAATCAACTTGTCTATCTTTTTCAGCATTGGAGACGCCGGGCGGGTTGGCTCCGCAAAGTTCGGAGGTTTGGCGCTACCCGCCCACTTGCTCGCGCAGCTTCTCCACGAGGCCGTCCCAGAGTTCGCGCTGGTCGTCGGCGTTTTGCCCGGCCGAGTAATCGACAACGTGCAGAAACACCTCGTCGGTAATGCCCGAGGCCCCCAGGCTGAACTCGAGGAACGTGGCGTCGGCTTCGGCCTTGCGCTGCTCGTTGAGAAACACAAAGCGCACGTTTTTATTGAGGCGCTGGCTGGTGAGCTCGGCGTAATGGTCTTCTTTGTCCCACACAAAATTGAGGCGTTGCGGGCCTTCGTAGCGCACATCGTCGCAAAACCACTGCGTCAGGCCCGAGGCCGTGGAGAGGTAGGGGAAAAGTATTTTGGGCGAAGCGTTGATGGGGTATTCAACCTCGAACCGGGTTTTGGCTTGGATATCAGGCAAAATCATGGCAATGATGGCAGCAGCAACAAACGGCAATTTCCGTTTGAACAGCAGTGATTGGGCTAAAGTTAGCAATTGGGCGGCTTGGAGTTGGTGCCGGGCGGTTTTTTCAGTACCTTTGCACCCACAAAAAACCCGGCGGGGTAGCTCAGCTGGTTAGAGCACAGGATTCATAACCCTGAGGTCGGCGGTTCGAGCCCGCCTCCCGCTACGTTTAATTAAACCGCTTTGGCACCTTGCCGAAGCGGTTTTTTTGTGCACTGGGCAAAGGCCGCAACCCCCCTGCCCAAGGTACCCCTTCAAACAAGAAAACGCTTGCCCCAGAGGACAAGCGTTTTCTGGTGTGAGGCGCGCGTAGCGGGCTCCTTACTTTACCTTGGCCACGATGCCGGCGAAGGCAGCGGGGTGGTTCAGGGCCAGGTCGGCCAGCACCTTGCGGTTGAGGTCGATGTTGGCCTTTTTCAGGCCGCCCATCAGCTGCGAGTACGACACGCCGTGCTCCCGGGCACCGGCGTTGATGCGCTGAATCCAGAGGGCGCGGAACTCGCGCTTCTTCACCTTGCGGTCGCGGTAAGCGTAGAGCAAACCTTTTTCAACGGCGTTTTTGGCAACGGTCCACACGTTTTTGCGACGGCCGTAGTAGCCTTTCGCCAAACGCATTATCTTTTTACGACGGGCCCGCGAGGCCACGTGGTTTACACTCCTTGGCATAACCTTGTTGTTTTTGGCAAACGGCGCTCAGCAGGTTGCTGAATCTTAAATGCGGCCGGTTACCTGGTGGGAGAAATTTTAAATGTTGAGGGTTGAATGTTGAGTTGAAGGCGAAATTGTCATGCTGTCGAGCATTTCAACATTCAACCCTCAAAATTCAACCTTCCAAAAGCTAGAGCACCAGCATCTGGCTCACCCGGTTCATGTCGGCCGAGCTGACGAGGCCGATGTGCGTGAGGCCGCGCTTGCGCTTGGTGCTCTTCTTGGTGAGGATGTGCGACTTGTAGGCGTGCTTGCGCTTTACCTTGCCCGTTCCGGTGAGCGCAAAGCGCTTCTTGGCACCGGATTTGGTCTTCATTTTCGGCATTGTAGTGGGGGTTGGGTTGGTTGGTGATTGTTGCAGTGTTGATTGCTGACCGACCTGGGGCCGGGCAGCCATCCACAACCAGGAAAAACTTATTCGGCGGCTTCGGTCGGGGCCGGGGCAGCTTCGCCCGAAGCCGTGACTGTTTCCGATGCTGTGCTTTCGGCAACAGCTTCGGTGGCAGGCCTGGCTTTCTTCTCGCCCTTGTCCTTTTCCGAGCCGGCGGGTTTGGCCGAAGCCGCGGCGGCGGCTTTGGCTACCACAGCGGCTTTGGGGGCCAGGTACAGAAACATACGCTTGCCTTCGAGCTTGGGCAATTGTTCTACTTTGGCCAAATCCTCAAGGGCCTGCGCAAACTTGAGCAGCAGGATTTCGCCGCGCTCCTTGAACACGATGCTGCGGCCCACGAAGTGCACGTAGCTTTTGATTTTCGCACCTTCGCGCAAAAACTCCTGGGCGTGCTTTACCTTAAAGGCAAAGTCGTGCTCGTCGGTGTTGGGACCAAATCGG
>JANXUO010000120.1 GCA_025356245.1 Hymenobacter sp. | reverse complement strand
GGCCGCAGCCATGCTGGCCGCAGCTAGCCCCGCTTACGGCCAAATAGTCGTCTCGCCCCCTGTAATCGTACATTCGGCGGCCTTGCCTAATGAGTCGCCCGACTTGGTGGCCAACGTGGCCGTACACCAATTGCTCGTCATGGCTGACAACACCGTGCTGGCCTGGGGTGTCAACGATACCGGGCAACTGGGTGTCGGTGCCGTCACGCCCACGCCGCCCAACCAAAACCCACCGATTCAAGTTACGCCGGTGCCGGTGCTGGCCAGCCCCGGTGGTGTACCCTTTGGCGATGTTACGCTGGCGCTGGCGCGGAGCCGTGCAAGCTTTGCCATCCGGCGCAATGGCTCGCTCTGGGCCTGGGGCAGCAATGGCAGCCAAGCGCTGGGCCTGGACCCGGTGCTACACCCCGATGCGGTGCCCACGCCCACGCCTGTAGCCCCTGGGCAGTGCTTCATCGGCGTGGCCTCGTCGGGGTTGCACACGCTGGCCTTGCGCCCCGACGGCACCGTCTGGAGCTGGGGCTACAACTTCGGCGGCCAACTGGGGCGGCCCAGCCTGGGCGCGGCCTTCAGCGGCAGCCCGGCCCCCGTGCCCGGCCTGACAGATGTGCGCTACGTAGCCGCCTGGGGCACCGTTTCCTACGCTATCAAGCACGACGGCAGCCTTTGGGCCTGGGGTGCCAACAACCTAGGTCAGTACGGCCTGGGCACCACCACCGGCGGCGGCCCCGTGCCCACGCGCATCCCGCTGCCCGCAGCGGCGGCCCAGGTCGAATTCGGCAACAACTTCGTGATGGTGCGCCTGCAAAACGGAGCCGTGCTGCAAGCCGAAATGCTCAACAACAACCCGCCTACTGCCCTGGCCCCCGTGGCGTTGCCTGTCGGGGCCACGGCCATCGATGTGGCGGGCGGATTATACAGCCGCATGATTCTGCTGGCCGACAACCGCACCCTGGTCGAGGGCAACAACTTTTACAATGAACTCGGCGACTGCGCCCTTGGCAGCACCGCCGGGCTGGTGTCGGGCCCGACGCTGGTGGGCGCAACCGACATCATCACCAACGGGGCGGGCTGGCTTTACCTGCGCATCGGCAAGCGCAGTTATGCCGCCACCTGGGGCGAAACCGCTACCTTGGGCTACTTCCCCAACTTCACCGACTGCACCCCTACCATCCTGCCCTTGGCGGCCGTGGCCGGCACTTTCGTGCCCAACTACGCCGTGACGCTGGCCAGCACGGCCCCCACCGGCGGCCTGTGCCTGGGCAACACCGCCACCTTGAGCGCGAGCAGCGCCGTGGGCTACACCTACACCTGGTCAGCACCGAACTTTACCGCCACCGGGGCCACGGTGAGCGTCGGCCCCTCGGCCAGCACCACCTACACTCTCACCACGCGCCTGCCCAACGGCTGCACCGGGCCGACCGCCAGCGTGACGGTGGCCGTCTTGGCCAACTGCTGCGCCCTCGTGCAGGCCCAGCAGTCCGGGGCTATCATCGTCAATGTGGCGGGTATCTACTCGGCCACCACGGGGTCACCGTTTTTGCCCGCCACGGCCGGGCCGCGCACCTACCGCGTCACGGCCCCGGTTACGTTGCAAAACCTTACCTACGCCCTGCCCGCCAACGCCCGGGTACTCGTGGAGCCTCGCTGCCCCATCCAACTCACCAACGGTGCCGCGCTTGTGGTGGAAGGAGCCCTGTTCACGGCGGCCTGCGACGCGATGTGGGACGGCGTGTATGTGCGCCCATCGGCCGCTGGCTTGCTGCTGACGACGGCCAGCAATGGTCAACGCGCCAGCATTCACCACAGTCTCAACGGCTTGGTATTCGATGAGCCGACCCTGGGCACCACGTCCCCGTATTTGCAAATCGCAAGTGCCGACTTTCGCAACAACTTTGTGGGCCTGAACGTGGCGCGGGTGAAAACGCCCAGTATGCCCTACGACTACGTCAGCGACTGCACCTTCGATTCTGACCCGCAGGCCTTCAAGATTCCTTATCAGTACCAAAACGCGACCACCAACTACTACAGCCAGTTTCACGTGGAGCTGGCGGGCGACGTGAGGCAGGGTTTTTGGTCGGGCAACACCTTCGCGCACGCCATGGTTGGCCTGCACGTGGCATTCGAGGGATATGCTTTTTTTAAGCTGGATTACAACGTGTTCCGCGATTGCTACCTGGCGGGCATCTACGCCCAGAGCGTCACCCGGTCCACCCTCGTCGGGCCGGGGGCTGACCTGAACCGCAACGAGTTTTATTTCCCAGACCAGCAACCGGCCACTACCCAACGGAGCAACCCAGGTGCTTACAACTGCTTCTACTACGGCAATCAGTGCCACGGGGCTTTGTTGGGCGGGGTGAGCCGCGTGACCGACAACCTGTTCATCCAGCCATTGATGCCGGCGGGGGTTGCTTACAACAACTTCGGCGGTGCCCCCTACAACACGACGGGCGCCTACCGGCTGACCCAAATCGGGTTGCGGACGAATTTTGAACGAGCCACGGGCAACACGTTTCTGAGCTTGGCGCAAGGCATCGTCACGACCCTGGCCAGGGGTTCGCGCACACCCATCACCGGCAACACCTTCCGCGACTGCGAACGGGGCGTGGTGGTGAACACCATAGACGGCAATTACCCCCAAAACCCCGTTCAAACGGCCGACCCCATCCTTTATACCACCTGCAACACTTTTGAGCGCAACGCCACCCGCGCCGGGCTGGCCCGCGGGCTGGTCATCGAGCCGGGGGTTGTCAGCTACAACATCCCGCCCGGGTTGCCGCCCATCCCGCCACTGGTGCTGGACGATTACAGCACCCCGCTCCGGTACGCGGCCATACTCAAAGACCTGTTCCTGCCCCAGCCTTATGGCCGGCCGAGCACCGAGTTCAGGGCCATTGAGAACAACAGCGGGGTTTCTGTGAGCTATAAGACGTTTGCGGCGCAGTTTTCTTCGTTGTCTTCAACCTCCTACCAGCCTTACGTTACTGCCAATGTCGCACTGACTAACGGTGGATTGATTGACCTTAGTTTGACCCCTGTGCCTGGCCGAGGGCCGTGTAGGGCAGATGGCTTTCCCGTCACCGGCATCCAGCAGCGTTCGAGCGGCGGAGGCGCGCCGGTAACGGGCAGCGCCCGCAAGGCCAGTATTGAGCAAAACACCCCCAACCCGTGTTCGGGCAGCACCACGCTGGCCTATTGGTTGCCCGCTGGCAGCCACGAGGCCCATGTGCTGATGCGCCGGGGTCTCGACGGCGTAGCGGTAGCGCAAATAAAGTTGAGGCTCAGCGCCGAACAGCAGCCGCTTGACCTTCACCGCTACGCGCCGGGGCTGTATTTCTACACGCTCCTGGTGGACGGCGTGCCCGTGCAAACAAAACGGATGTTGGTCGAGTAAGCCATGCAACGCCTTGTTTTAATGCTGCTGTTCCTGCTAGGCGGGGGCAGCAGTTTACGGGCGCAAGCGCCCGTTGCGGTGCAGTGGCAACGCCGGTTGGGCTCGCGGGCCAGCGACGAACAAACCACAGCCACTATTTACACGCGGCATCACCGAATAGCCAGCGTGGGCAGCCGGGCGGCGAGCAACACTGACCACGCCTCGGCGCTGTGGTTGCTCAGCGCCCGCGGCGACTCACTACGTACGATTTACTACTCTTACCCGTTTGTTACTCCGCTACTTAGCGGAATGGAAGAGT
>JANXUO010000106.1 GCA_025356245.1 Hymenobacter sp. | reverse complement strand
AGGACGATGACGACCAGAATGGCCCCGTCGCGTAGCGCATCTTCCACGTTGCTGATGCTGGCCTCGATGAACTCCGATTGCCGGAACAGGCGGGGGTTCACGCGCACGTCTTTGGGCAGCGAGGGCTGCAATTCCAGCAGGGCCTTTTCCACGGCCTGGTGAGGCCCACAGTGGCCGCGCCGGGCTGCTTTTCGATGCTGAGGATGACGGCCGGGCGGCCGTTCACGCTGCCGTCGCCGCGCTTGAAGCGGGCACCGAACGCCACCGTGGCCACCTGCCGCACGGTGATGGGCGAAGCGTCGCGGTAGCCGACGATGAGGTTTTCAATGTCGGCCACCGAGCGCAGGCGGCCGAGGTTGCGGATGAGGACTTCGGAGCCGTTGTGGTCGAAGAAATTGCCGGTGGTGTTGAGGTTGGAACGGCGTAAGGCTTCCTCTACTTGGGTCACGGTGAGGCCCACGGCGTTGAGGCGGGGCATGTCGAGCAACACCTGGTACTGGAGGTTGTCGCCGCCGATAGGGATGACCTGGGCCACGCCGGGGATGGCAAGCAGGCGCTGGCGCACGGTGTAGTTGGCGAGCGTGCGCAGGTCGGCGGCGTTGGTGGTGGCGCCGCCACTCATGCCCACCAGCATAATCTGGCCCATGACCGAGGAAATGGGGCCGAGTACCGGCGTGATGCCCGTGGGCAGCTGGCCGCCCACGGTTTGCAGCTTTTCGGCCACAATCTGGCGGGCGGTAAAGATGTCGGTGCCGTAGTCGAACTCCACGAACACCAGGCCCAGGCCGATGGCCGAGTTGGAGCGCACCGCGGCCACGCCGGTGGCCCCGTTCAGGGCCGTTTCCACGGGCAGCGTCACGAGGGCTTCCACTTCTTCGGGGGCCATGCCGGGCGCTTCGAGAAACACCGTGACACGGGGCCGGTCAAGGTCGGGCAGCACGTCCACGGGCAGCTGGCGGGCGGTGTAGGAGCCGGCCACGAGCAAGCCCAGGGCAAAGGCCAGCAGCAGCAGCCGGTTTTGCAGGGCGAAGCGAATGATTTTGTCAAGCATTCGGCTACTGGTTGAGGTAGATGGACTTGAGCTGGTAGGTGCCCACCGTTACCACCCGGTCGTTTTCGTTCACGTTGCCAGCCAGCAGCACGGTCTGGTCGCCGTTGGCGGGGCCGGGCTGCACGTAGCGGATGGCAAACTCCTCCGGCTCGGCATGCACAAACACCACCGGCCGGCCGCCCAAATCGGTGAGGGCTGCGGTGGGCACCACCAGCTGCTTTTTGGCCCCGGCTGCCCCGGTAGCGGTGCTGCCCACCTGCACGTTCACCGCCTGGCCGGGGCGAAACAGCGGGTTGGCGGCGGCATCCAGCTCCAGCACTAATTGCCGGGCCTGGTTCACGGGGTTCACCACGTTGGAGAAGACGACCAGCCGGGCGGTGGCGCTACCGGCCTGGCCCTGCAAGCCCTCGACGCGGAAGGTGGCACCGGGCGTTAGCAGCGCCAAATCCTGGGCAAACACCTGGGCCTCTACCCGCAGCTTGCCGGGGTTGATGACCCGGAACAGCTCGTTGCCCTGCGTCACCTGCTGGCCCACGGCGAGGGTGAACACGTCCACCGTGCCGCTGATGGGCGAGATGAGCGGCACCCGCCGCTGACTGGCCTGCCCGTTGAGGATGCCGGCGTTCTGGCGGGCCTGGCGCAGGCGCAACTCGGCGGCCACCACGTCTTTGCGGGCCGCGATATCGGCGATGGATTGGAGCCGGGCGTAGTCCTGCTGGGCAGCCCGCAACTCCGCCTGGGCGTTAGCCCGCTCGGTGCTGAGGCCGATTTGCTGGGGCGCGTCCAGGGTTTGGTCGAGGATGGCCAGCACCTGCCCGGCCCGCACCGGCTGCCCCACCTGGGCCGTGAGGCTGACGATGCGCCCGGTCTGGGGCACCACCACCCGCCCTTCGCCCCCGGCGGCCGAAGCCACGGTGCCGTAGAGCGTCAGCCGGTTATAAGTATCGGAGTAGCTGGCCAGCGCTGTGCGCACCCCGAACAGAAACTGGCTTTCCTTGGGCAACGCTACAGCATCGGTCAGGGCTACGCCGGTCGAAGCGTGGGCCGCTTCGTCGTGCCCGGGGTGCGCCAACAACGCGGCGGGCGGGGGCAGCAGCACGGAAAAGGCCAGGCCGAGGGCGGCCGTGGCGGCGAGGAATTTATGC
>JANXUO010000091.1 GCA_025356245.1 Hymenobacter sp. | reverse complement strand
AACCGACGGCTCGGTGGTGTCGCCCTCGTCGGTGAACGGTCTGGTCGGCCTCAAGCCCACGGTGGGGCTGCTGAGCCGCGCGGGCATCATCCCCATCTCCAGCACCCAGGACACGGCCGGCCCCCTGGCCCGCACCGTGCGCGACGCCGCCCTGCTGCTGGCCGCCCTCGCGGGCGAAGACCCCGCCGACGCCGCCACCCGCGGCAGCGCCGCCCACCACGCCGACTACACCCAGCTCCTGACCCCCGACGCCCTGCGCGGCAAGCGCCTGGGCGTCGAGAAAACCCACCTCACGGGCACCTCCGGGGCCGTTCCGTTGCTGAAAGCGGCGCTGGACGTTCTGCGCCAGCAAGGTGCTACCATCGTCGAAGTGGAGGTGCTCAAAGCCACCGGTCCGCTGTCGGAGCCCGAGTTTCAGGTGCTGCTCTACGAGTTCAAGGACGGCCTGAACCGCTACTTGGCCACGGCCGGCGCGGGCGTGCGCTCGCTGGCCGACGTCATTGCCTTCAACCGAGCCCACGCGGCGGAGTCCATGCCGTTTTTCCAGCAGGAAATCCTGGAAATGGCCGAAAAAACCACTGGCCTGGCCGCGCCCGCTTACCTCAAAGCCCTGGCCCGCATCCAGCCCGGTGCCCGCGCCGCCCTGGCCACCGCCCTGCAAACCAACCGCCTCAACGCCATCCTCGGCATCACCACCGGCCCCGCTTGGTGCATCGACATCGTAAACGGCGACTACTCGACCGGCGTCGATTTCTCCTCGCCCGCCGCCATGGCCGGCTACCCCCACCTCACCGTGCCCATGGGCGCGGTGCAGGGCCTGCCCGTGGGCCTGTCGTTCGTGGGCACCGCCTGGAGCGAGGCGCAGCTCCTGGCCCTGGGCTACGCTTTTGAGCAAGCCAGCAAGCACCGCCGGGCTCCCGCGTTCCGGGGCTTAGTGGATGATAACCCGGCGCCTCCCAACCCGGAGCAAAAACAGTAATTCTCTACCGCAAAATCGTACTCACCCGGTCCGGCCCGACGCTGACGATGCGAACGGGCACTTGCAACTCGGTTTCGAGGAAGGCCAGGTAGGCTTGCAGCGGGGCCGGGAAATCGGCCGCGGCGCTGAGCTGCGTCAGGTCGCTGTGCCAGCCGGGGAGGGTGACGTACTCGGGGACCACGTCCTGGAGCTGGCCAGGGTCGGGCAGGTGGGGCGTGGTGGCGCCAGTGGGCAGGCGGTAGTGGGTGCAGGCTTTTATCTCGGCAAAGCCGTCGAGCACGTCGGCTTTCATCAGGTGCAACTCGGTTACGCCGTTGAGCATGATGGCATAGCGCAGGGCGGGCAGGTCAATCCAGCCGGTGCGGCGGGGGCGGCCGGTGGTGGAGCCGAACTCGCGGCCCGCCTGCCGGATTTGCTCGCCCACCGCATCCGTCAATTCCGTCGGAAACGGCCCACTGCCCACGCGGGTGCAGTAGGCTTTAGTGATGCCATACACCTTGTCGATGTGCCGGGGCGCAATGCCCAGGCCGGTGCAGGCCCCGGCCGCAATGGTGCTCGACGACGTGACGTAAGGGTACGTCCCAAAGTCAATATCGAGCAGCGAACCCTGAGCACCTTCGGCCAGAATGCGCTTGCCCTGGCGCAGCAAGTCGTTAAGCAGAAATTCAGTGTCGGTGAGTTGCAGGGTGCGCAGGAACCCGACGGCGACGAAGAATTCGGCCTCTTCGGCGGCAATGTCCAGCGTGCGGTGGTAGTGGCCGGCGGTGGCTGCGTGCTGGGCCACGGCCTCGCGGTAGCGTTCCTCAAAATCGGGCAGCAATACGTGGCCCACGCGCAGGCCGGTGCGGCCAATTTTGTCTTGGTACGTGGGGCCGATGCCCTTGAGGGTGCTGCCGATTTTGGTGCTGCCCCGCGCCTCTTCATGGAGGCGGTCGAGGGCGCGGTGGCTGGGCAAAATGAGCTGGGCCTTTTTGGAGATGTAGAGGTTTTGGGCCCAGTCCACGCCCCGGTCGGTCAGCTTTTGCAGCTCCTGCCGAAACACCACCGGGTCGAGCACCACGCCGTTGCCGACGACGTTGAGAATGTGGGGGTGAAAAATGCCGCTCGGTACCTGGTGCAGCACGTGCTTGATGCCGTCGAAGGTGAGGGTGTGGCCCGCGTTGGGGCCGCCCTGAAAGCGGGCCACCACGTCGTACGTCGGGGCCAGCACATCCACAATTTTCCCTTTTCCTTCGTCGCCCCACTGGAGGCCAATCAATACATCTACGGGCATTTGTTTTTAGCTGATGGCTACTAGCTGATGGCTTGTAGCTTGGGGTGAAGCACTGGTTTGTCTGCAATTGGCTGGCAGCGCAGCGGGCAAAAAAAAGCCGCCCTAGTGGGCGGCGGGGGCTAGCTGCTGGCGGGCATCTTCGGCGGTGGAAGCCATCGAAAAGATGTTGTTGAGCTTCGTAAGGGTCAGCATTTTGCGGGGATGGTCAGACGGGTTAATCAGCACCAACTCGCCGCCCCGACTGCGAAACTTGGTGAGCAGCGACACCAGCACCCCGATGCCGGTGGAGTTGATGTAGCGAATTTCGGAAAGGTCGATGGCGCAATTGGGGATGACTTCGCCCAGGTGCTCATTCACTACGTGCAGCAGCTGGTCGGTGTCGGGGCTGCCGATGAGGTCGCCGGCGAGCTGGATGTAGAGAATACCGTCGGTGAGGGTGCTGGTGGTCGTCATGCGGCGGGCGGGTTGCGGGCGGCGGCCTCGGCTTTGGCGCGGCAGTCGCCGCAAATGCCGTACAAATTTAGCGAATGATGCAGGATGTGGAAGTTGAGCAGCTCCCCCACCATCGTTTGGATGCCGTGGATGCGGGGGTCGCAAAACTCCACCACCTTGTGGCATTCGGTGCAAATTACGTGGTCGTGCTGCCGGTAGCCGTAGCTTTTTTCGTACTGCGCCAGGTTGCGGCCAAACTGGTGCTTGCTCACCAAGCCCTGCTCCACCAGCAAGTCGAGCGTGTTGTACACCGTGGCGCGGCTCACCTGCATACCGGCCGCCTTCATACCGCCGTAGAGCTCCTCCACGTCAAAATGCCCGCTACGGGCGTAAATTTCTTCCAGAATGGCGTAGCGTTCAGCGGTTTTGCGCAGGCTCTTATTTTCGAGGTGCGCGGTAAAAATCTTCTTCACCTCCGCCAGCTTGTCGGTGTTGAGCGTGGCCTGCGACGCCGCGCTGGGCGTGTGCCGGGCCGCGTAGCCGGTTTCGGAAGAGCCGCCGGGGGTGGCAAGGCTGGGTGGAATGCTGGTAGAATGCACGGATTGACAGCAGTTTATTACAGGATAGGCAATTGGTCGGCGTCGTGCGGATTAAGAACTGCCAAACCGGGAATGCCCTTAAAGTCGGATACGTTGCGGGTGATAAGCGTCAGGCCACGGGCAAGGGCGGTGGCAGCAATAACGGCATCGGGCAGCTTCAGCCGGCGCTGCTGGCGCAAGCGCATGGTTTGCTGAATGATAGGTTCATCCAGGCCGATGACATCGGCGAAGCGCACGAAACCGGTGAGTTGGGCGGTAGTAGCAGCATTCACCGCCTTGGAAAACAACTCGATGCGCGTGATGACGGACATACATGGCGCTTGCTGGCTCATTGCCTTATCGAGCCAGTCAGCCGCATTAGCGGGCAGGGTTCCGTCAATCAGGTCGATGACGGCGTTGGTGTCCATTAAAATTGGCGCTCCCATTCGTGCTTACGTATGTGGTCAACTTCAGCCCTTAAAATCTCGCCTTCTTCCTTCGAGATGGAGCCCGCCCACTTGCGGGGCGGCAGTTTCTCGGCGGGTGAGGCGGGCTGCGGGACTTCCACTTCCATGCCCAGCCGGCGGGCCAGGTTGATGAGGAGCTGCATTCCTTCTTCGTCGTTGGTGCGGATGGTGAGAACTGACATGGGCGTAAGGATTAAAATTGTGCTACGGGAAGCTGTTGCAACGCGGCTCCGTAAAGTTAGGTGCCGCTAATCGGTTTGGCGGGCTGACCTCACATCTCGAAATAAAGCGGGTAATGGTTGGCACAACCGGGGTTGAAAGCGGCCTGGCAGTGCGGGCACACGTTTTCGCAGGCGAAATAATTGCTGATGCTAAGCGTGTTGTGGCAGTTGCCGCACAAAATGGCTTCCGCGTCGCGCTCGTTTTTGAGCCACACGGCGGGCGGGTGGTCGGCGGCCTCGCGGTGGCACTCGATGCAAGCGTAAAACGTGCCGCAGCACTTGAATTGGATGCCGATGATGTCGCGCTCGGAATGGTAGTGCTGGCACTGGGTGCGAGCGTTTACGGCGGTGCCGTGGCAGGTGATGAATGAAGGTGCGCAGGTCATTTCAGACAGTGGTTGGCCGAATCGCCCGGTCACCAATCGAGTGTATTGCATTATGGGACAGCACATACCAGTGGTCGGACGAAGCCCTTCGGGCGATTCGTCCGACCACTGTTTCTACGAGTCAAACCGCTCCACTTGCAGCACGCCGTTTACTTTGTCAGGCGTTGCAAAAGCTTGTTGAGGTGGTCGGTATCGTTGACAAAAACCATGATTTGGCCCTCAAAGAAGCCGTCGTTGCTATCGACGGTGATGGAGCGCATATTCACCTTGAGGCTGGTGCTGATGATGCGCGTCACGTCGTTGACCAGGCCCACGCGGTCGGAACCCTTGATGCGGATGCCGACGAGGAAGGCCAGCTCCGACTGGTCGTTCCACTTGGCCCGCACGATGCGGTTGCCGTAGTTCGACATCAAATCGACGGCACGGGGGCAGCTCGTGCGGTGAATGATGAGGCCCTGGTCGGTTTCGAACCCGAACACGTCGTCGCCCGGAATGGGGTTGCAGCAGCGGGCCAGGCTGTGGTCGAACTTGTCGGTGCGCTCGCCCACCACCAGCATATCGGAGCGTACGCCCCTGATTTTCTGCACCTCGTGGTCGAAGGTTTTGGGTTCCAGCACCGACGTGGCCCGCGCCGGCGGCACGTCGGCCCGGAACAGGTGCTCCCGAATTTCGCGGCCATCGACCTGCCCCACCGCCAGGCGGTAGTAAAATTCCTGGGCGTTGGGCACGTTGAAGTACGCCAGCAAACGGTTAAAATTTTCCTGCGAAAACTCCACCCCAATCAACTCCAGGCGCTTTTTGAGCAGGAAACGGCCGTCTTCCGCCTTGGCGCGCTTCTCGTCGCGCAAAAAATCCTTGATTTTCTGGCGGGCCTTGCTCGTGATGACGTAGGCGAGCCACTCGGTAGTGGGGCGCTGCTTGTGCGAGGTCAGGATTTCGATTTGGTCGCCGTTGCGCAGCTCGTAGCTCAGGGGTTCGAGCTTTTGGTTGACCTTGGCCCCGAGGCAGTGCGAGCCAATTTCGGAGTGAATGTCGAAGGCAAAGTCGAGGGCCGTGGCCTTGTCGGGCAAAATAACGAGCTTGCCCTTGGGCGTAAACACGTACACCTCCTTCACAAACAGGTTCTGCCGAAACTCGTCCATGAATTCGAGGGCGCTGGAGTTGTTGCTTTCCAGCATTTCGCGCACCTTCGTCACCCAGGCTTCGAGCGAGCTTTCGGGCTGAATGCTGCCCGTGTCTTTGTATTTCCAGTGGGCGGCGTAGCCTTTTTCGGCGATGTCGTCCATGCGCCGCGAGCGAATTTGCACCTCCACCCACTGCCCGGCGCGGCTCATGACGGTGGTGTGCAGGCTCTCGTAGCCGTTGGCTTTGGGCGTACTCACCCAGTCGCGCAGGCGGTCGGGGTTGGGCTGGTAAAAGTCCGTAACAATGCTGTACACCTGCCAGCAGGCGGCTTTTTCCTGCTCCGGCGGCACGTCCAGAATCACGCGAATGGCAAACAAGTCGTACACCTCGTCAAACGGAATGTTCTGCTTGCGCATCTTCTTCAAAATAGAATAGATGCTTTTGGGGCGGCCCTTCACCTCGTAGGCAAAGCCCTGGGTTTGCAGCTCGTCGTCGATGGGCTGCACAAAGTCTTTGATGAAGCGGTTGCGGGCCGCCTGGCTCTGCCGGATGCGGGCCTTGATGTCGGTGTACACCTCGGTGTCGGTGTACTTGAGGTAGAGGTCTTCCAGCTCGCTTTTGATGGCGTACAGGCCCAGGCGGTGGGCCAGCGGGGCGTAGAGGTACAGGGTTTCGGAGGCAATTTTGAGCTGCTTGTGCCGCGGCATCGAGTCGAGGGTCCGCATGTTGTGCAGGCGGTCGGCTATTTTGATGAGGATGACGCGCACGTCTTCGCTGAGCGTGAGCAGCATCTTGCGAAAGTTCTCGGCCTGCTCGGAGGTGCCGTACTCAAAAACGCCCGAAATTTTGGTGAGGCCGTCGATGATGCGCCGCACTTTGAGGCCAAACTCGCGCTCCACGTCGGCCAGCTCCCAGGCCGTGTCCTCCACCACGTCGTGCAGCAGGGCGGCCACAATGCTGGTGGGGCCAAGGCCGATTTCCTCCACGGCAATTTGCGCTACTGCCAGCGGGTGAAGAATATAGGGCTCACCGGACTTGCGGCGCATGTCCTTGTGGGCTTCCAGCGAGGTGTTGAACGCCTTCTTGATGAGCCGGGCGTCGCCGGGCTTGAGCGTGGGCTTGGCGGCGCGGAGGAGGCGGCGGTAGTGACGCAGGATTTCCTGGCGTTCGGCTTCGGGCGAGAGGGTAGCGGGCATGGATTTCACAGGAGAGCGGCCGACTGGGGGCGGGCCGCCGTTTGCAAATAAACAAAGTCGGGGGCGGTTTGGGTCAAGTACGCGGCCGGCGCAGCGTGTACGGCGGCGCGGTGCCCCCGGCCCCGGCCCGAAAAAGCAACCGAACGGGGGCCACTTTGGGATTTGTGTAAGCAAGCCGCCGGTTTCTTTGCGAACACCGGGCTTACTCAGTACCTTTGCGCCCCCGTAGCAAGCGGCTACCGGCGGATGTGGCGAAACTGGTAGACGTGTCAGTCTTAGGAACTGATGCCGTAAGGCGTGTGGGTTCGAGTCCCTCCATCCGCACTATTTGGTTGATTGGGGCCTTCAGTCGTTAGGCTGGAGGCCCTTTTTGTTAAATTTTTAATCCGCGAACGGACGTTCGCCCCCTTGTTTTGAACATTACGCTCGACAAAAACGATGCGCAGCTGACCGGGCTGCTGACGGTGCAAATTGCCCAGGCCGACTACACCCCCACGGTGGAAAAGCAACTCAAAGCCTACGCCAAAACGGCCCAGGTGAAGGGTTTTCGGCCCGGCATGGTGCCGGCCGGCATGGTCAAAAAGCTTTACGGCAAAGGCGTGCTGGGCGAGGAGCTCAACAAAATGGTGGGCAAGGCCGTGGATGGCTACATCAAGGAGCACAAGCTGCGCCTGCTGGGCGAGGCCCTGCCCGTGCCCACCGACGTGGAACTGGACCTGGGCCGGGACTTTGAGTTTGCGTTTGAGATGGGCTTTCTGCCCGATTTTGCGCTGCCCCTCCACGAGCTCAACCTCGACCTGCACAAGGTGAGCATCGACGCCGACACCCTGGCCCAAACCAACGAGCAGATTACCCGGCAGTTTGGCGACACGGAAAACCCCGAAACCTCGGAAGCCAGCGACTACCTCTTCGGCAAGCTCAAAAAAGCCGATGCCGAAGGCGAAGGCCAGACCGTGCTGCTGCCCATCAGCAAAGTAACCGGCAACCAGGCCCAGTTTGTGGGCGTGAAGCCTGGCGATGCGCTGACCTTTGACCTGCACGCGTCCTTTGGCGGCGATGCCCTGGCCATTGCCAACTTCGCGGGCCTGAGCAAAGCCGAGGCGGAAGCCGCCACCGGCGACTACGTGCTGAGCGTGGAGAAAATTAACCGCACCACGGCCCCGGAGATGAATCAGGAGCTGTTTGACAAGGTGTTTGGCCCCGAAACCGTGGCCAGCCAGGAAGAATTCGACGCCAAGGTGAGCGAAATCATTCAGCAGAACTACGACCGCGAAGCCGAGAGCTCAGTGGCCAACCGCTTGGTGGATGCCCTGGTGGAGAAAACCGACATCAAGCTGCCGGTTGAGTTCTTCAAGAAGTGGCTGCTGCGCGTGAACGAAGGCAAGCTGACCGCCGAAAAGGTGGAAGAGAACTACGACACCTACGTGAAAGAGCTGAAGTGGAGCATGATACGCAACAAGGTGGTGGAGGACGCCGACCTGAAAGTGAGCGAAGAGGAGATTGTCGAGCGCACCCTCGACAAAATCATGGGCCAGTTTAACATGCCCAACATGGCCCCCGAAATGCGCGAGCAGATGCGCAGCATGGCCAACAACTACCTGCGCCAGGACAACGGCAAGCTGTACGTGCAGGAGTACGAGGCCATTCTGGCAGACAAAGTGCTGGCCGAGCTGCGCGGTAAGATTGTTGTTACGGAGAAGCTGGTAACGGCCGAGGAATTCCGTAGTCTGCACAGCTAAACCTTGTTTGGCTTTTCGGATTTACGAATTGTGGAAGCCCTTGCCTTTGGTGGCAAGGGCTTTTTATTTGCGGTTGAACGGGGCTTTTAGGGGCAACATTTGGGGCGGGTTTGGGGTCTTTGTTTTTTTAATTTTTGACGCGGCGCGGTGGGCTGCGTTTGGTGGTTACTTCATTCACTCGCGGGTTGAAAACCCGCGCTACTTCAACCCAGATGCTGAATAAACAAGAATTTCGCAAATTTGCCGTGAAAGGCCAGGGCCTCAACGGATTGATGGTGGACCAGTATATCCGCAACGTGGAAGGCCAGACGAGCCAGAACTTCACGGGCATGACGCGCTCCGTGATTGAGGAGCGGCCGATGAATTTCCGGGAAGTGGACGTGTTCTCGCGCCTCATGGCCGACCGCATCGTGTTTCTGGGCCAGGCCGTGGACGATTACATCGCCAACGTGATTACGGCGCAGTTGCTGTTTTTGGAGTCGGCCGATGCTAAAAAGGACATCCTGCTGTACGTAAACTCGCCGGGCGGCTCGGTGTACGCCGGCCTGGGCATCTACGACACCATGCAGTACGTGAACCCCGACGTGGCCACCATTTGCACCGGCCTGGCCGCCTCGATGGGCGCCGTGCTGCTCGCCGGCGGGGCCAAAGACAAGCGTTCGG
>JANXUO010000088.1 GCA_025356245.1 Hymenobacter sp. | reverse complement strand
GTTTGTGAGCTGGCCAGGCCAGCCGCCGTGCCCAACTGAGTGTACCCTTGCCGCTGGCCGCTGGTGCGATGATAAACACAAACAGATTCAGCCCATAACGGCGTTTGTTGTAAGTGCCGCCCACGCCGGGAAAGCACCCCGATAATACCGCCAACGTGCCCAGCAACATCACGGCCTTTTCATGGCCTTCAAAAGGCTGGCAGCAGCGGCGCAGGTATTCTGGTAGCGCCTCGTACAAGGCAGGCGAGAACGTAGGCGGCAGGGCCAGCGAAGCCACGGGGACGGTAGTACCCGGCATAAATTTCCCCTCCGGTAAGTGACAGTCTGATTTGCTGCTGTGGTCGGTCTGCTTGCGTTGATAAACGCCCGCGATGGTATCGGTAATGCGCTTTTTGCCGTGCGTAAAAAGCGGGCCGTGGCCCAGCGCCCAGGCCAGCAGGTCTGTTTCGGCTACGCCGCGCTCATTGCAAAACAGAGCCAGGGCGGTCAGCCAGTCGTTTCGGCCGTTGCCCGGCGCGGGGCACGGCCCACGGCTAAAAGTTTCGAGGCACCAGGCCAGCGTGTTGTCGGGGGCCGTTTGCCGGGCGGTGGGCGGCGGTTGGGGCGGTGGGTCTTGGCGGGGCAAGCCACGGGCCGGGGCAGGCGTTGCCGCCCGCAAGGTTTTGAGGTTCATGTTGGGTGCCAGTTTAGTAGAGGGAGATGCAACGTTAGTCAAGGCGTTGCCTCATCGGGGGGTGGGGGCGTAAGCCAAGCGGCCGGGTCATGAGGCACGAAGCAGGCACGAGCAACGTCTTTGCCAGCCGCGTCGGGCACCAAGCCCAGGTCGGCGTAGTGGCCCTTCAAGTAATCTGCATAGGCCCGAAAATTGGTCAAATGGTCGTCCTCGGGGTCAGTCCAGACAATGGCTTTCAGTCCGTCGCCGCTTGGACTGGTGAAAACCAGTACCAATCCCGGTTTCAGATTTTCGTCGGCCAGCAGGGCAGTCCGCGCCGCACTTAGGTCGGGCAGGTGGTCGAAGTCCAGGACGAGCAACCCCGACAGGCTCCGCACTTCGTTGTTGGCCCGCTTGTTAAAAACCCCGGCAGGTGTCACACAATCGAGGCCAGCTTTCAACGCCTTGTAACGGGTACTTTTGCCGTTGGCCGCGTACTCAGCCCGTGCCGCGTCGGCCCGTTGGCGCAACCCAGGCGGGGGGGCGGTGATGATTTGGTGCAATTCCCCCACCGTAACGGCCGTGTTGGGCCGAGTATTGGTGATTGGCCCGTTGAAATAGCTCATCAACGATGGCGGTGCCAAACCGGCCGCTATCGGCCGATTGTTGGTGGCCGCTTCGGTGTGTTCACCGGCCGTTATAGGCACTGCAACGGCCGTTACTGGCCGGTCACTAATCGCCGCTTCGATATGTTCACCGGCCGTTGTAGCAGCCGTTGCGGCCGTTGTCGGCCGGTCATCGGTGGCCGCTTCGCTATGTTTGCTGACCGTGGCGGTTGCCTGTGCCAACCGCGACCGAATTTGAGCAATCGGCAGCGGCGGTTCGCGTAGGCGTTGCCCGTCAATGGTGGGCACCACCCAGCCATCGCGCAACAAATCTGCCACGGTGGGGCCGTCGCCAGCGGGGTACAGGGTACGTAGGGCCACGGCCATTTGTGCCAGGGTTGGCGTGGCTTGGTTGCACAACACCAACGCCGCCGCCAACCCATTCGCACCGAAAACCGGGCGGGCATCAAGCGTTTCCACGGCCGCTTGCCTTGCCTGGTTTGTGGGTGCGCTGGTGCCCCTGCAACGCGGCCAGCACGTCCGCCCGCTTCAAGTAGCTCCGACTGCCCAGCTTATGGTATTTGAGCAGCCCCCGCCGCTTCCATTCGTGTACCGTTTGCTTGGTCACGCCCAGCAACGCCGCCGCTTCCACGATGCTTAACAACTCATCGGTGGGCGCGATATTCCCCTTGCCAGCGTTGGCAGGGGCGTGGTGGTGAAGTTCGTGCCGGACAACGGCCCGCACGTCTTCGAGTAATTGGTCGTAGGGTACGCCTACGGGAATGATTGCCTGCATCGTTTTGAGGCTGCCGGGGGTGTGTTCCGGTCAGCGACGATGCAAAGGGCGGGAATCTAATGCCCCGTAATCCAAGTGCATTGCATTAACGAGCATTAACGGGCATTAAATGATGTTCTTCGGCCCTTTTGCGTCGGCTTTCCATTGCTCCGCCCATTGGAATGCATCTTCTACACTTTTCTTGAAAACGAGTGTACACGACTCTTTAGCTCTATTGGTCGCAGCGAGTGTGTGACTGCAAACCTCCGTTTTGAGGTCAGTTTGGTAGGCACTTTTGAATGCTGCTGCCCATTCATTGTCATTTGCTGTGGCGTTCATTAGCCCCATGCGGTGCAGCACTCGGTAAGCGGCCGTGAATTTCCCCCATTCAGCCCGTTTCTTTCCTTTGTATTGTATCGTCAAATTTTCCCCGTTTGCATCCAACAAACCCAAGTATTGAAGAAGGGAAGCAAGGTCGGTAGGGGTGAACGGGGCTACACACAACTCGCTCACATTCTTGATTTTCTTTAACCCTAAGTTCGCAGTGGCGGGCATCCCCGGCCCGGCCAAGTGGGTGGGTGCCAACTGACTAAGGGCGAAAGGAGATGAAGCTATTCCCTTTGTCCGTATTCCTGCCAGGTAGGCTTTCACCCTTTCCAACTTTGAAGGCTGATTTTGCCAATGCAGTTCAGCCACTTCCGTGGCCAAATCTTTCAGGTAGTCCACCCCTGCCTCTGTGTTGAGAGAGTTAAATAAACAAGTTTCTTGAACATAATTATTAATTTCGTTCAAAGGCATATCAACTAGAGATGATTTGAACGCCTGGTCAAACTCGGGGTGATGTGGCACATACTCAAAGCTGTTGAATGCCTCGTTTATGATGAATGTCAGACTTTTTTGCGCCGAGCCGTAATGCCTTGCTTTGATAGTCCTTTCTTTGACCATTTCCAAGAAAAATTTCGCCTTATCACCCAGCGTCTTCCTGTGCGATTCCCAGTTTTCGGGTACGTCCAACCGCTCTAACTTGAACAGACGGCCCACCCCACGACGAAACCCGCGACGTATTGCCTCGCGCACTTCGGGACTAAGGTTCTTCCAGTTTGGTACTCTTTGCTGTGCGCTTCTGATAGGACAGTGCATTGTCCTCAAGCCCCTTAATGGCTGTTTGTCAGATGAATAAGTAATGATAAGGTCGTCATGCTCGGGCAAGCTAAAGCTCATGTACAGCATATCCTCAAATTTTTGTATGAGCCAGTAAAAACCAATTTGGTCCTCTTCTGAATCAGCGGGTTCCTCGAAGTCCAACCCAAACGTAAATGCGTTGTCAATGAAATGCTTCAATTCATTTTCCATAAAATCTTATTGATTAGGCATTTCGTGAAACTTAGCAAATTCTTCCGCTACCCGTTGGGG
>JANXUO010000081.1 GCA_025356245.1 Hymenobacter sp. | reverse complement strand
GTGAATAGCACCACGTTGTCCTTGCCGCGCAGGTCGTAGAGGTCGTGGCCGGGGGCAATGCTTTGCAAGCCCACGGCGGCCTTGCTGGCGGCGTAGTGGGCCACGAATTTAAGTTTTTTGCCTTGGTTCGCCGCCGCATCGAATAGGGCGCGAAAATGCGGCTCGTGGGCCAGCAGTTGCGCGTAAAAGGCCTCGACGTCGCCCGCGAGGCAGGCTTCGGGCAGGAAACCGTCGATTTCCACGTCGGCAAGCTCCAGCACCTGCCCCGTTTCGCGCGCCAGGATGAGGATTTTACGGGCCACATCCGAGCCGTTGAGGTCGAGGCGGGGGTCGGGCTCGGTGTAGCCTTCGGCCTGGGCCTGGCGCACTACTTCGGCAAAGGGCCGGGTGCCATCATAGTTATTGAAGACGAAGTTTAAGGTGCCCGACAGCACAGCTTCGAGGCGCTGTACCACGTCGCCGGTGCGGGCCAAATCGGTGAGGGTGCTGAGGATGGGCAGCGCGGCGCCGACGTTGGTTTCAAATAGAAACGGCGCGTTGAACTCCCGAGCAAGGCTCTTGAGGTGAGCGTATTGGGCGTAGCCGGCCGAGGCCGCCGCCTTGTTGCAGGCCACCACGGCAATGCTTTTGGCCAGCAGCGGTGCGTAAATACGGGCCGCCTCGGGGTTGGCCGTCACGTCCACCACCACCGAGTTGCGCAGGTTGCGGGCGATGACGTGCCGGGCGAACTCGTCGAGGCCCAGGGGCGGGGCGGCGGCCAACGCGGCGGGCCAGTGGGTCAGGTCAAGGCCGTCGTCGGCCAGGGCGGCGTGGCGGCTGCTCACCACGGCCAGCACCCGTACCTGCACCCCGAGGCGCTCGCGCAAATACGCCTGCTGTAGGGCCAATTGGTCGAGCAGCTTGCCGCCCACGTTGCCTGCGCCTAAAATGTAGAGGTTGAGCTGCTTGTACGTAGCTTCAAAAAAAGCTTCGTGCAGGGCATTGACTGCCTTGCGCACATCGGCCGCCCGAATGACGGTCGAGATGTTCCGTTCCGAAGCGCCCTGCGCAATGGCCCGGATGTTCACCCCGTTCTGCCCCAGCACCCCAAAAAGCCGCCCGCTGATGCCGGGGTGGTCCTTCATGTTGTCGCCCACCAGGGCCACGATGGCCAGGTCGGGCTCCGGCCGCAGGGGCTCGATGCGGCCGGCGGTGATTTCGACGGCAAACTCTTCGTCCACTGCTGCTTGGGCGGCGGCTAGGTCGTGGGTGCTAACCCCCACGCAAATAGAGTGTTCGGAGGAGCTTTGGGTGATGAGGATGACGTTGATGCCCTCCCGCGCCAGGGCCGCAAACAGCCGTTTCGAAAAGCCCGGAACGCCCACCATGCCGCTGCCTTCGAGGGTGAGCAGGGCCAGGTTGGCAATGCTCGAAATGCCCCGCACCACGGCCGTGCTCGCGGGCGCTTCTACTTCCACTAGGGTGCCATAATCGGCGGGGGCGAAGGTGTTTTTAATCCACAGCGGAATGCCGCGCCGCATAACCGGCTGAATACTTGGGGGGTACAGCACCTTGGCCCCAAAGTGCGACAGCTCCATTGCCTCCTCGTAGCTGAGGTGGGCAATGGGGCGGGCGGCGGGCACCAGGCGCGGGTCGGCCGTCATCATTCCGCTCACATCGGTCCAGATTTCCAGCACGTTGGCCCCGAGCGCCGCCGCCAGCAGGGCCGCCGTGTAGTCGGAGCCGCCGCGCCCCAGCGTGGTGGTGTTGCCCTGACCATCCGCAGCAATAAAGCCGGGCACCACCCACAGCGTTGCGGCCGTTTGCGCCTGAAAAGCAAGCACCTGCTGCTGCGTGAGCGCAATGTCCACTTCCGCGCTGCCAAAACGGGCGTTGGTGCGGATGAGCTGCCGGGCGTCAGCCCAAATGGCGGGCAGGCCCCGAGTTTGCAACGCGCTGGCAATTAACTGCGAAGAGAGAATTTCGCCCGCACTCATCAGCCGGTCGAGGGTACGAGTCGACAGTTCGCCGAGGGCAAAAATGCCGTCCGTCAGCTGCCGCAGCCCGGCAAAATGGGCGGCAATGGCGGCCGTGACGGCCGGCTGGGCGGCGGCCGGCAGCAGCGCGGCGGCGGTGGCTTGGTGCCGGTTTTCCAGCGTTTGCAGGGTGGCTTGGTAGCTGGCGTCGCGGGTGGCGGCGGCGTGGCCGGCGGCAATCAGCGCGTCGGTGGTGCCGCCCAGGGCCGAAACCACCAGCACCACGGGGCCATTCTGGAAAGCCTGCGCCACCAGAGCGCAGGTTTTTTCGATGTGGGGGGCGGAAGCTACGGACGTGCCGCCGAACTTGAGAACCTGCATAAACCGGGAAACGTTGGGCGGCCCAGGGCCGCTGCGAAACCGCAAGCTACGGAATGCCGTGCGGCCGACGAGCTTTTTGGGGCTATTCGACGGCTGATTACCGCGCCATTTCTGAGCACGAAAAGCAATTGAATTAAATGGTCCGGTGTTTTCGTTTGGCTACCCGGACACGAATTACGCAATTGGGTTGTTGCTGACCAAGCGCTTAGGGCCGGAGTGATTTTTTGCCGCCGCCGTTACCGCTGCTCCGTGCCAGGGGGCCGGCGTCGCCAAAAAGCGCCTCTTCTGCCCCGCCGTACTGCGCCGTACCTTTGCACTTTATAAGCCCGACCACCCATGCTTGATAAATTAGAAGCCATCCGCGAGCGGTACGACACCGTGAACAACGAGCTGATGCAGCCCGATGTCATGTCGGACATCAAACGCTACAAAAGCCTTAACAAAGAATACAAAGACTTGGGCAAAATAGTGGTTGAGTACCGCGCTTACCAGCAGGTGCTGAGCAACATCGAAAATGCCCGCGAGGTCATCGCCACCGAAAAAGACCAGGACTTCCGCGAGATGGCCAAGGCCGAGCTCGACGAGCTGCTGCCCGAAGAGGAACGCCTCGAAGAGGCCATCAAAAACCTGCTGCTGCCCAAAGACCCCAACGATTCGAAGGACGTGATTATGGAAATCCGGGCCGGGGCCGGGGGCGACGAAGCGGCCATTTTCGCCGGCGACTTGCAGCGCATGTACATGCGATTCGCCGAAAAGCAGAACTGGAAAATGGAGCTTATCGACGCGATGGACGGCACGGCCGGTGGCTACAAGGAAATCATCGTGGCCGTGCGCGGCGAGGACGTGTACGGCAAGCTCAAGTTTGAGTCGGGTGTGCACCGCGTGCAGCGCGTGCCGGCCACCGAAACCCAGGGGCGCATCCACACCAGCGTGGCCTCGATTGTTGTCATTCCCGAAGTAGAAGAATTTGACATTGAGCTGAATATGGGCGATATTCGGAAAGATTATTTCTGCTCCAGCGGCCCCGGCGGCCAGTCGGTGAACACCACGTACTCGGCCGTGCGCCTCACGCATTTGCCTTCGGGCCTCGTGGCCCAGTGCCAGGACCAGAAATCGCAGCTCAAAAATTTCGATAAGGCCCTGGCGGTGTTGCGCTCGCGGGTATACGACATGGAGTTGGCCAAGAAAAACGAGGCCGACGGCCTGGTGCGCAAAAGCATGATTGGCGGCGGCGACCGCAGCGACAAAATCCGCACCTACAACTACCCCCAGGGCCGCGTGACCGACCACCGCATCGGCTACACCGTGTACAACCTAGCCAGCGTAATGGAAGGCAACGTGGACGACTTTGTGGAGCAGCTGCGCATTGCCGAAAGCGCCGAGCGCCTGCAAGAAGGCGTGACGAAGTAAGGTAGAAGCGGCGGTAGGCGGTTAAAATCCCCTCCCGCCAGGGAAGGGATTTTTCGGCGCAGCCGAAAAGGGGGTGAGAGAACGTTGAACGACTCACGTAGCAACCCGCGCAACCAGCCGTTTGTCTCGTAACCAAGCTGCTCGTTTATACTTTCCGTCGCTGCCTTATCGTTCAACGGCTCCCACGCCATCCCTCCCCAGTTTCAGCTTCGCTGAAACGTCCCCTCCCTGGCGGGAAGGGAGCTTTGACTGCCTGACGCTGTCCTCTGCTGCTCCAATCTTTGCTGCCCATGCGCCACCTGCTGCTGCTGTTCATTATTTTTAGCTGCCTCGCCGCGGTGCTGCCCGGCTGCGAGCCCAAAGAAAGCCTGGTGCAAACCAGCGGCAAGCTGGAGTTTGACCGTGACACGGTACTGTTTGATACGGTGTTTACCACGGTGCGCACCATCACGAAACGGCTGTGGGTGTACAACCGCAACAGCGGCGCAGTGCGGACCGACATTGCCCTGGCGGGTAGCCAGGGGGCCACGTATTCGCTCATCATCAACGGCGATGCTGCCCCGGCCAAGGCCGATGTGGTGTTGCGAGGCGGCGACAGCCTGCTGGTGCTGGTGCGGGCCGTGCTGGGCGACAACGGCCAGGCAACCCGGCCAAAACAGTTTCTGGTGACCGACCAGCTCAACTTCCTCACCAACGGCAACGCGCAGAACGTGAAGCTGGTAGCCTACGGTCAGAATGCCTATTTCCACCGCGCCGACATCATTCGCACCGACACTGTGTGGCCTACCGATAAGCCCCACGTCATCATCAACAGCCCCTACACGCCACCGGGCGGCACTGCTTTTCCGGTGGGGGTAGCCGTGCTCGCTAACGTGAGGCTAACTATTCCGGCCGGAGCGCGAATTTATTGCCACGCCGGGGCTACTATGCAAATCAGTGGTACCCTGCGAATTAATCCCGTTTTTATGCCTTCCGACACCGTGAAGGCCACTAACCGCAACATTGTGCGCTTCCAGGGCGACCGCCCCGAGAGTGCGTATGCCGACGTGCCGGGGCAGTGGGGCGGCATCTTTTTTACCGAGAGCAGCCGCAACAACGTGGTGCGGTACTGCGACATCAAAAACGCCAACTTCGGGCTGGAACTGTTGAACCCCGGCGACAACACGGCCCGCCCCAACCTGACGGTGGAGAACTGCACGATTCGCAACATCTCGGGGGCCAACCCGGCTTACGCGGCAGTGGGCGGCCTGCCCGGTGCACTGGTGAACGTGGGCGGCACCCTAACGGCCACCAACTGCTTGCTTACCAACTGTGGCGAGTACGCCGTGCTGGGCCTGGGCGGCGAAACCAACCTGAATTTCTGCACCGTAGCCAATTATTTCCAAGGGCAGGCGCAGCGGCAAACGCCCTCGGTGTTTTTTACCAACGCCATCAGCACGGCCTCCGGTACCAGCCGGGTGCGCACCGATGTGCGGGTGTGGAACTCCATCATCTGGGGCAGCGCGGGCGTGGCCGATGAGCTGCTGTTTGAAAACTCCGACGCGTACTATCCGGCCAACGCCGCCAACGGCTCGTTGAGCGTGTACAACTGCCTCATTCGCAGTCGTGAGTACGCCAGTGCCACCGATGCGCCCGACAAGCCCGGCCTGGCCAACCCGGCCTACCAAAACCTGCTTAACGTAAGCCCGGCCTTTCTGCGCAGCCCCGACAACGGCGGGAGCCCTTATAATTTTGGGCTGGATGTGGCCTCGCCCGCGCTCAACCGCAACCCGCAGCGCACGCCTCTGTCAGTGCCGCCAGTAGATTTGCTTAACATAGGACGTGACTTGAACCTTCCGGATTTGGGGGCTTTGGAGCGGCCGTAAATCAACCCAGTTCGATGCCTAGGTACAGACGGGCCAGCAATAATTCGCAGCCTACGCTGCTCAAATCGAGCACGGCATTCAGGTCACGGGTTTCCATAAAAAGCCAATGGTCGTTGGGCTGTCGGGTGTAAAGCTCGGCGTGGACGGCGGTCGAGTCGAGCATCAGGTATTGGCGCAGGCTGGGTAGCTGCCGGTAGAGCATGAATTTCTCGCCCCGGTCTTTGTTGCGGGTCGACTCCGACAGTACCTCCACAATCAAGGTTGGGTTGAGCAGGTTGTCGGGAGCCTTGTCGTCGTTGTATTTGGCTTCGCCGCACAGGGCTGAGTAGTCAGGATAAACGTACGATTTACCGCTCATCACCTGCACGCGTTGGTCGCTGGTGTAGCTGGTGCAGCCTCGGGCATCGAGTTGCGGAAACAACAGGCCGTGAAGCCTGGAACAAAGGATATTATGCGACGGCATAGCCCCGGCCATAGCCTGGACTTCTCCGAAATAGTACTCGTGCTTGTTCACGGCTTCGCGCTCGAACCGCAGGTAGTCCTCGGCTGAAACATAGGCCGGGGTTTCGGGGGTGCGGTACTCGGGGAGTTGGAATTCGGCGTGGCCCATGACGAAAAAGGCATTGGATGATATTTCAAAGATACGCGCCGCCCGCCCCGGCCTTACCTTTGCGGGCCGAACGCCACCCGCCCGTTGATGCCGCCTGCCGACCCCGATTACTACGCCCACCCCACCGCCGTCATTGACGAAGGCTGCCACATTGGGCTCGGCAGCCGCATCTGGCACTTCAGCCACGTATCGGCCGGTGCCGACGTGGGCGATGACTGCAACCTTGGCCAGAACGTCTTCATCGCTGAAGGTGTGCGACTGGGCCGCAACTGCAAGGTGCAGAACAACGTGAGCCTCTACGGCGGCGTAGTGTGCGAAGACGACGTGTTTCTGGGGCCATCGGTGGTGTTTACCAACGTCAAAAACCCGCGCTCGGCCGTACCGCGCAAGGGGGCCGGGCATTACCAAGCCACTCATTTGGAGCGCGGCGTAACCGTCGGGGCCAATGCCACGGTGGTGTGCGGCGTACGCCTGGGTCGCTACGCCTTTGTGGGCGCGGGCAGCGTCGTCACGCACAACGTGCCGGCCTACGCCCTAGTGTACGGCACCCCCGCCCGGCAGCACGGCTGGATGAGCGCCGCCGGCCACCGCCTCGCCTTCGACGAAAACAACCGTGCCAGCTGTCCCGAAACAGGTGAGAAATACGAGCTAAGCGCGGACGGGCAGTCCGTTAATCAAAATTAGTTTCTTGTTGCTAATTTATTGTTGAAAAACAACGCTTTACCAACTTTTTGGTAAACAAAATAAGAAACTAGAAACGAGTAATAAGAAACCAAAAATGTACGACCAACTTCTCCGCAAAGACGCCACGCTGGCCGTAATTGGCCTCGGCTACGTGGGCCTGCCCATCGCCCTTGAGTTCGCCAAGCAACTTACCGTCATTGGCTTCGACATCAACGCTGGCCGCGTGGCCCAGATGCAGCAGCGCATCGACCCAAGCGGGGAGCTGACGGCCGATGCCTTTGACGGTTGCGACATCACCTTCACTGACTCGCTCGACGTGTTGCGGGCCGCTACGTTCTTTATCGTGGCCGTGCCCACGCCGATTGACGAGCACGCCCAGCCCGATTTACGGCCCTTGCTCGGGGCCTCGGCTTCGGTGGGTAAGGTGCTCAAAAAGGGCGACGTGGTGGTGTTCGAAAGCACCGTTTATCCCGGCTGCACCGAGGAAGACTGCATTCCGGTGATGGAAAAGCACAGCGGCCTGCGCTACGCTGCCGGCGATTTCAGCGTCGGCTACTCGCCCGAGCGCATCAACCCCGGCGACAAGGAGCACACCTTGCGCCGCATCGTCAAGGTCGTGAGCGGCGATACGCCCGAAAGCCTCGATTTGGTGGCCAAAGTGTATGAGCTGGTGGTGGATGCGGGCGTGCACCGCGCCAGTAGCATCCGGGTGGCGGAGGCCGCTAAAATCATCGAAAACACCCAGCGCGACGTGAACATCGCGCTGATGAACGAGCTGTCGATGATTTTCGACCGCATGAACATCAACACCTACGAGGTGCTGGAGGCGGCCGGCACAAAGTGGAATTTCCTAAAATTCTCGCCCGGCCTGGTGGGCGGCCACTGCATCGGCGTGGACCCGTACTACCTGACCTACAAGGCCAAAGAGCTGGGCTACGACGCCAAGGTGATTCTGAGCGGCCGCACCACCAACGACAACATGGGCGCCTATATCGCCCGCAAAACGGTGCAGATGATGATTAAGCGCGGCAAGGACGTGGCCAAAAGCCGCGTACTCGTGATGGGCGCTACTTTCAAGGAAAACGTGGAGGACATCCGCAACTCCAAGGTGGCCGACGTCATCCAGGAGTTGAAAAACTTCTCGGTGAATGTGGACATCGTGGACCCCCACGCCAGCTCGGCCGAGCTGCACCACGAGTACGGCTTCCGCCTGACCCACAACGACGACATCCGCCAGGACTACGACGCCGTGATTGTGGCCGTGAGCCACGCGCCCTACGCCGAGAAAGACGAGGCTTACTTTCAGTCCATAACCGGCGAAAATGCGGTGTTGGTGGACATAAAGGGCTTGTACCGCAACAAAATGAAAGAGCTGGCCTACTGGAGCCTGTAGAAGTTCATCAGGCGGTCATGCTGACGAAGGAAGCATCTCCACTGCGCAAGTAATTTGATTGGTATGCGGCGGTCATGCTT
>JANXUO010000066.1 GCA_025356245.1 Hymenobacter sp. | reverse complement strand
GCTCAGGTCCAGGTGGTTGGTGGGTTCGTCGAGCAGCAGCACGTCGGGCTCTTCGATGAGGACGCGGGCCAGGGCCACGCGCTTGCGCTGCCCGCCCGAGAGCTGGCTCACGTTGCGCGTCAGCAGCTCGCCCAGGATGCCGAGGCGGCCCAGAATCTGCTGCACCTGGGCCTCGTAATCCCAGGCATTCAGGGCATCCATGCGCTCCAGCACCCGCTGCAAGTCATCAGCTTTGTGGTTGGCATCGTTCACGACGTGCTCGTACTCCTGAATGGCCCGCAGCGTGTCGTTCTGACTGGCGAAAATGGTTTCCTCCACGTTCAGGCTTTCGTCGAATACTGGCTGCTGCCCCAGGTAGGTCACGCGGATACCCTTGCGGACGCTAACCAGCCCGTTGTCAGGAATTTCCAACCCGGCCAGCACCCGCATCAGCGTGGTTTTGCCGGTGCCGTTGATGCCCACGAAGGCAATGCGCTGCCCCTGTTGCAGCCCGAAATTGAGGTCTTTGAAAAGCCAGCGGTCGGCGTAGTTTTTGCCGATTCCTTCGGCGGATAGTAGGTTCATAAGTGGGGGCAAAGGTACGGCCGGAGCGGGGGGCGTAACTTTGAATTATGGCCTACAGCGATTTTACCCTCGAGCGCTTGAAGAAGGATTTTGGCGTGGAAATACGTAGCGAGCGTACGCTCTTTCCGGCTGTTGCACCGATGGAACCCAGCCCGTGGCTGATTGAGTCGCTGAAACGGGCCAACAACATGGGTTTGGGTAACGAAAAATCACGGTCGGAGCGCGTTGTGTCGCCCGTTCTGCTTGAACTTAGCAACCGCAATGAGGACTCTTTCGCCATCATTTCCGGTGTCAATCTGGAAGGTGATTCCAGCCGGGGACTGAACGGCGAGTGCGATTTCATCATGTCCGCTTCCAGCTTGCAGGACATCGTGCAAGCCCCTGTTTTTTGTGTCACCGAAGCAAAAAAAATGGACATTGATTTGGGTACAGCCCAGTGCGCAGCCCAGTTACTGGGAGCTGCTCAATTCAACCAACGCGAACAAAAGCACGTCGCCACACTCTACGGTTGTTGCACGACGGGAGTGGAGTGGCGCTTCTTGCGCTTTTCGGCCAACACCTTCGTGCTGGATAAGACCCATTACCTCATCAATGAACCAGCTAAGTTGTTGGGAGTGTTGCAGCATATTGTTGATGAGCAGTTGTTTGTTGGTTAACGCAGGTGGGAGCAGTGTGGCCTGAAATCGATAATCGCAGATGCCATTGCGGAGAATAACCCTTACATTCGCCGCATACTTTGCGGAGAATAGCCATGTACATTCATCAGCGCCCAGAGTGGCCCAACTTCACCTGGCAGCCCGAGCGATTGGAAGTGCTGCTGGGCACCGTGCGGCACCAGCAGGGCCGGGTGCTGGGGCAAATGCAGGCCTTGGGCCTGGCCTTGCAGGAAGAAGCCGTATTGCAAACGCTGACGCTGGACGTGCTGAAATCCAGCGAGATTGAGGGTGAACTATTGCCTGCCGACCAGGTGCGCTCATCGTTGGCGCGGCGGTTGGGCCTGGCCGTGGCCGGGCTAGTGCCAGCCGAGCGGCGGGTGGAGGGCGTGGTGGAAATGCTGCTGGACGCCACCCAGGGCTTCGGGCAACCGCTGACGGCCGAGCGGATGTTCGGCTGGCAGGCGGCGCTGTTTCCGGCTGGGCGCAGCGGCGTGCAGCGCATTCGGGTGGGGGCTTGGCGCACGGGCTCCAAGGGGCCGATGCAGGTGGTGTCAGGAGTAGTAGGCCGCGAGAAAGTGCATTTTGAAGCCCCTGCCGCCGACTCGGTGGCGGCCGAAATGCGGCGGTTTTTGGAGTGGTTTGCTAAAGCCACCAACCTTGATGCCGTGTTAAAGGCGGCGGTGGCGCACCTGTGGTTCGTCACTATCCACCCGTTTGAGGACGGCAACGGGCGGTTGGCCCGCGCCATCACCGACTTGCAGCTAGCGCGGGCCGATGGCACCGCCCAGCGCTTCTATAGTCTCTCGGCACAGCTGCGGCACGAGCGCCCGGCGTACTACGCGCAGCTGGAAGCCGCCCAAAAAGGCGGCCTCGACGTTACGGCGTGGCTGGAATGGTTTCTGGGCTGCCTGGGCCGCGCCCTGACCGCCACCGAAACCACCCTGGCGCTGGTGCTGCACAAAGCCCGTTTTTGGGAGCTGCACGGCCCCCGGCAATTCAACGCCCGGCAGCAGAAGCTCCTCAACCTGCTGCTCGACGGATTTGAGGGCAAGCTGACTTCTTCCAAATGGGCAACCATCGCCAAGTGTTCGCAGGACACGGCCGGGCGCGACATTCAGGCGCTGCTGGCGCAGCAGGTGCTGGTGAAGGAGGTCGCCGGCGGGCGGAGCACGGCGTACCGGCTGGCACCCTGAAAGCCGGATGACGCGGGCAATGCCGTGAGCCAGAACGACGCGCCGGAACCACGGCGGTCGGTGGCGGGCGGCCGTTGGCTGCGTATTTTTGTCGTATGGCTTACAGCGACTTTACCCTCGACCGACTCATTCAAGACTTTGGCGTGGACGTGCAGGGCGAACAAAATATGTTTGCCGATGCCCCGGCCGTCGAACCCAGCTCATGGCTGACGGAATCGTTGCAACGGGCCAAAGACATGGGGTATGGTAGCGAAAAGTCGCGCTCCGAGCGCCTGGTGTCGCCCATTCTGGCGGAGTTGAGCAGTCGTAATAAGAACGCCTTCGCCATTATCTCCGGGGCCAACCTTGATGTGGATGCCAGCCATGGCCTCAACGGCGAGTGCGATTTCATCTTGTCATTCACCCGATTGCAGGACTTAGTGCGGGCACCCATCTTCTGCATCACCGAAGCCAAGAAACAAGACGTGGACTTGGGCACGGCCCAGTGCGCGGCCCAACTCCTAGGTGCCGCCCGGTTGAACGAACGCCAGAAAAAGCCCATTCACAGGCTCTACGGCTGCTCTACCACGGGTGTGGAATGGCGTTTCCTACGCTTCGAGGCCAATACGTTCGTACTGGACGAAACCCGTCATCTCGTAACCGAGTTGCCGCAACTCCTGGGCGTGTTGCAGCAAATAATTGACGTGCAACTAGTCGCCAGCGCGGCCGGACAGCGATAAAAACGCCAGATTCGGAGTTGGCCCGCCTCACCCCGCGCCGCGCAGCACTTCCAGCGGCGGACGCAGCAGCGCGGCGCGGCTGTTAAGCACCCCAATGAGTGCCGTGAGGGCCGTAACGCCCGCCACCAACCCCAGCAGCGGCCCGGCGGCGGGGGCAAAATCGGCCTCGAAGACGGTGGCAGCCAGCACGGCCGCCGCGCCCAACGCCAGGCCCGCGCCGCTGAGGGCGGCCAGCAGGCCCAGCACGGCGTACTCGACCACCGTGATGCGGAGAATAAGGCCCCGGCTGGCCCCCAGGGTGCGCAGCAGTACACTTTCGCGCAGGCGCTGGTAGCGGCTCACGGCCACGGCCGAGGCCAGCACCAGCAGGCCCGTGGCGATGCTGAAACCGGCCATGAAGCGGATGACGAGGGCAATCTGGCTCAGGATATCGTCCACGGTGCGGAGTATCAGGCCCAGGTCGATGGCCGACACATTGGGGAAATCGCGCACCAGGGCCTGCTGCAAGGCTGCCAGCGCGGTCGGGCCGCCGGTGCGCGTGAATACAACATGGAACTGCGGGGCCTGCTCCAGCACGCCGCGGGGGAAGATGACGAGGAAGTTGGTTTGCACCCTGGCCCAGTCCACTTCGCGGGTGCCGCCCACCACCACCTCCAGCGGTGCGCCTTGCACGTTGAAGCTCAGGGTATCGCCCAGCTTGAGGTGGGCGCGTTGGGCGTAGTTGGCGTCGAGGGAGACGCGGGGTGTGCCGTCGGAGCCGAGGCGGGGCGGGGTGCCAGTCTTCAGCTTCTCGCTGGCGCTGAGCGTGTCACGGTACGTGACGCGGTACTCGCGGGTAAGCACCCAGGCCGGAATGCCCCGCGCCGTATCGCGGCGGATGAGGCCCACTTTTTCGCCGTTGATGGCCGCCAGCCGCATCGTGACGATGGGCGTATGCTGCACCACGGGCAGGCTTTGCCGCCGCAACAGGGCTTCGACCCCGGCCCGCTGCTCGGGCTGAATGTCAAAAAGCACCAAGTTGGGCTGTTGGCCCCGGCTGGCACCCTGCACCCGGCCCAGCAACAAGCCTTGGCTGAGGGCCAGCGTGGCCAGCAAAAATGTGCCCAGCCCCAGCGAGGTGAGTAGCGTCAGGGTTTGGTTGTGGGGGCGGTAGAGGTTGGCTAGGCCCTGGCGCACGGCGTAGCTGGCCCCGGCAGGCAGCAGCCGGCGCACCAGCCGCGTGAGCAGCCAGGCCACCGCCGCAAGCGCCAGCACGGCCACGGCCAGCCCGAGGCCGAAGCCCAGGGCCAATTTCCAATCGCGGGTTTGCCACCAGGCGAAGGCCAGCACGGCGGCGGCCAACAGCGCCAGCACGGCCGCACGCCAGGGGTCAGGCGCGGCGGTATCGGCCTCTAAATCTTCGCGTAGCACCCGCAGCGGGGCCACGCGGCGCACGGCCAGCAGCGGCCGCAGCGCAAATAGCACGGCCAGCCCCAGGCCCGCCCCCAGGCCCGTGAGCAGTGCCGGTAAGGAGGGCGTCACGGCAACGGCCACGGGCAGAAACTGGTCCAGCACCCGGGGCAGGAGCGCCTGCACGGCCAGGCCCAGGGCGGTGCCCAGGGCCGCGCCCACCAGGCCCAGCCCGGCCGTTTGGATGAGGAAGATGAGCAGCGCCTGCCGGCCGCTGGCCCCCAGGCAGCGCAGTACGGCCACGGCGGCCAGCTTGTCGCGTATGTAGGTGCTGATGGCGCTGGCCACGCCCACACCGCCGAGCAGCAGCGCCACCAGCGCCACCAGGGCCAGGTAGCGGGTAAGGTCCTGGAAGGCGCGGCCGGTGGCTTGCTGGCGGCTGGCCACGGTATCGGTGTCGAGGTTGGCGGCGTCGAGGCGGGCTTGCAGGGGCTTGAGAACGGCCGCCACGTCGGTGCCCGGCGCGAAGCGGAAGTAGCGTCGGTACTGCACCCGGCTGCCGCGCTGCACCAGCCCGCTGCCCGCCACGGCCACGCCCGGAATAAATACCGCCGGGGCCACGGCGCTGGCCAAGCCGGTTTGGCCGGGCGTTTTCAGCACCCGGCCCAGCACGGGCAGCGCCGCACGCCCCACCCGCACGGTATCCCCGATTTTCGCCCCAAACTGTACGAGCAAATTATCATCCACCAGCGCCCCGCGCCCGGCCCGAAACGCCGCCACGGCGCTGGCCGGCTGCACCTGCCACTCGCCGTAAAACGGAAACGCCCCGCCAATGCCCCGCACCTGAGCCAGCCGCACCCCGCCCGTGCGCGGAAACTGCACCAGTGAAGCAAACGCCTGCTCCTGCGCTTGCGCCTGCCCCAGCCGGGCCAGGGCGGGCCGCAGGGCCGGGTCGTCAATCGGCTGTGGCGCGGAGACGACCAAATCGGCCCCCAGCAGCTCCCGCGCCTGCCCCCGAATGCTGCCCGCCAAGTTGTCGCCGAAGGAGTTGATGCCCACCAGCGCCGCCACGCCCAGCACAATGCTCGACATGAACAGCAGCAAGCGGCCGCGGCTGCGGCGGCTGTCGCGCCACGCCATTTTGAAAAGCCAGGATGTCATAACTATGTGTGCGAATTCTCAACCCGCGAAGAAATGCGATTGAAAGGTGTTTAGCCGCCTTGTATTATGTGCTGAAAACCTGCTCTACGGTACTACCGCGCCGTTTTTCAGCCGCAGCACCCGGCCGCACCGGGCCGCCAAGTCAGCGTCGTGCGTCACCAACACGAGGGTGGTGCCGGCTTCGCGGTTTAGCTCAAAAATGAGCTCGACTACGGTGGCGGCGGTGGCGGGGTCGAGGTTGCCGGTGGGCTCGTCGGCGAAGAGGACGGCGGGGCGGTTGGCGAAGGCGCGGGCCAGGGCCACGCGCTGTTGCTCGCCGCCCGAGAGCTGGGCGGGGTAGTGGCCGGTGCGGTCGGCGAGGCCCACGCGGGCCAGCAGGGCGCGGGCGGCCTCGGCGGCGGCGCGGGTGGGCTGGCCGCGCAACTCCAGGGGCACCAGCACGTTTTCGAGGGCCGTGAGGGTGGGCAGGAGCTGGAAGTTCTGGAAGATGAAGCCCACGTGCTGGTTGCGCACGGCGGCCCGCTGGTCTTCGCTCAAGTTGTCGAGGTGCTGGCCGGCGAGCCACACGCTGCCGCTGCTGGCGCGGTCGAGGCCAGCGCAGAGGCCCAGCAGCGTAGTTTTGCCCGAGCCCGAGGGGCCGACGAGCGCGAATGTTTCGCCGGCTTCGAGCGCAAAGCTGACCTCGTGCAGCACCGTGAGCGGCGGCCCATCGGCCGACGGGTAGGTTTGGGTGAGGTTTTCGACTTGCAGGATGGGCATTCGGAAGTAGGGTTTGGGGTGCGGCGGCCAGCACACATCAAAAACGTGCGCCAGTGCTTGCATAAACAGTCAAGACGCAAAACAGCTTGCCTTGTTTTACGTTGCTTCCCTACGCCCCGCTATCCGGCAGCGCGTAATTATCCGTTCACTCATGCGTAAATTCCTGCTGCTCTTGTTGCTGGCTGCCTGCCAGTCTTCGCCCGAAACGGCCACTGCGCCCCCGCCCGCGGCCCGTCCGGCTGCGCCGGCCGCCACCATCGCCAAGCCGCGCCTGCTGTTTTTTGGCAACAGCCTCACGGCCGGTTACGGCGTGGAGCCCGAAGAAGCCTTCCCGGCCCTCGTCGGTCAGAAGATTGACTCGGCCGGGCTCAAATATGAAGTTATCAACGCCGGGCTGAGCGGCGAAACTACGGCCGGTGGCCGCAGCCGCGTGGGCTGGGTGCTGCGCAAGCCGGTGGCCGTGTTTGTGCTGGAGCTGGGCGGCAACGACGGCCTGCGCGGCCTGCCCCTCACCGCCACCCGCGTCAACCTGCAAGCCATCATCGACACCGTGCGGCAGCGCTCGCCACAGGCCAAAATCGTGCTGGCCGGAATGCAGATTCCGCCCAATCTGGGCCAGTCGTATGCCCGCGATTTTCAAAAAATATACCCCGAGCTGGCGGCTAAAAATCACCTGCCACTTATCCCTTTTTTGCTGGTTGGCGTAGGCGGCGATGCGCAATTAAACCAGCGCGACGGCATTCACCCCACGCCGGCCGGGCACCGGTTGGTAGCCCGCACGGTGTGGAATACATTGCAGGGCATTTTGTGAGGTGCTGACTTGTTAAATAACTTCAATATGCAACGCCCAACACCAAAAATTTCATTCATACCACCCGCACCATGTCCACGTGTACTTCATCGCGCAACAGGTCGAGGCGTTGGTAGGCGAGGGGGCGGCCGGCGTCGGTGGTGAGGTGGGGAAGGTCGGCGCGGGCCGCGTCGAGGGTAAGTTGGGTAAGCTTGCGCTCGCCCAGATATATGGCTACGGGGCGGCCCCGGCGGGCGTCGTGGGCGGCCAGAGCGGCGTCAATTTCGGCAAGAATGGCACTCATGGGGCTAAGCGTAAGCGGCAACGGGAGTGTAATATAGCTGTGCGGGGGCACAACTGGCCTGCTGCGGGGCCGGGGGCTACTTTTGTGGCCCTGTCACGCAGCCCCTTTCCGCACCTTTATGAGCGACGCACTTAGCCGGGCTAACCGGCCCATCGGCCTTTTCGATTCTGGCATTGGCGGGCTTACCGTGGCGCGGGCCGTGGCCCAGCGCCTGCCCCACGAGCGGCTGGTGTATTTCGGCGATACCGCCCACTTGCCTTACGGCGACAAAAGCACGGCCGCCATTCAGGCGTACGCCGTCAAAATCTGCGATTTGCTGCTGCGCCAGCAGTGCAAGGCCATCCTCATTGCCTGCAACTCGGCCTCGGCGGCAGCCTACGAGCTGGTGCGCGAGTACGTGGGCAGCAAGGCACGGGTGCTGAACGTGATAGACCCCATTGTGGCCCACGTGGGGCGGCATTTTGCCGGGCGCACGGTGGGCCTCATCGGCACCAAGCAAACGGTCAACTCTAACGTCTATAAAAAGAAGTTCGACGCCCTCGACGTGGGCGTGGACCTGCACAGCCTGGCCACCCCGCTGCTGGCCCCCATGATTGAGGAAAACTTCCTGGCCAACGCCGTCAGCAACGACATTATTGCCAGCTACTTGGCCAATCCCGCCCTGGCCGGCATCGAGGCCCTGGTGCTGGCCTGCACCCACTACCCCCTCATCAAGCCTCAGATTGATGCCTACTACCAGGGAAAAGTAGCTGTGCTCGATGCTTCTGAAGCCGTGGCCGCCCACACCGCCGCCTACTTGGCGGCCGAAAACCTGCTGGCCAGCCCCGGCCCCACGCCGCCCACCCACCACTTTTACGTGTCGGATTATACCCCGGCGTTTGAGGAGAGCACGCGGCTGTTTTTTGGGCAGGAAGTGCAGTTGGAGCTATACCCGCTCTGGGAATAAAACGCGGTGTCGGGTGCTGTTATGGATTGAAGCGCTGGGGTGCTGACCGCGCCGCCGTTGGGCGGTGGTGGCTGAGGCAACACAAATATTTTTTCTTATGAAAAATAGTTAAACTTGATTGTTAGGGTTTTGCTTGTCAGACAGCTTGTTTAAAGCAAGAAGATTAAATGTTTTATTTGGTAAACCATATTATTATCGTGTACTTTGGCAAGGTAAAAATTAACCATCCTGGGGTGAAAGCCCTGCCTGCCAACATGAAAACACTGCTAAACAATCAGATACCCCAAATTTGGGTAATTCTTGTCGTGACCCTGGCTGCTGCCGTCCCGGTGCGGGCTCAGGTCAGCATTCCGGCAACGGGTGCCACCGTCACTCAAAACTTTAATAGCATGGCCACCACCGGCACGAGCAGCGCCTTGCCTGCGGGCTGGGTGCTGCTGGAGCAGGGCGCGGGCGCCAACCTGACGTACGCGGCCGATAACGGCGGCAACTCGGCGGGCAACACCTACGCTTATGGCACAACGGCGGCCAACGACCGGGCCCTGGGGACGCTGCGCAGCGGGGCGCTGGCACCGCTGGTGGGGGCCTCGTTCGTCAACAACAGCAGCGATGTTTTTACCGAGCTCGACATTGCCTACCTGGGTGAGCAGTGGCGGCTGGGCGGCACAGGGCGTTTCGACCGCCTTTACTTTCAGTACAGCACCAACGCCACGGCGCTCACCGACCCCGCCGCCACTTGGACGGCCGTCACCGTCCTCGACTTTGTGGGCCGGCTAAATGCGGGCAGCGTGGGCGCCAAGAATGGCAACGACGCCGCCAACCGCGACGCCATCAGCGGTATTATTGCCAACCTGAACATTGCGCCTGGCGAAACCTTCTGGATACGCTGGGTGGACCAGGACGTGCCCGGGGCCGACGACGGGCTGGCGGTGGACGACTTCGCCATCACGGCCACGGGCACTACGGTGCCGCTTGCCACCACTTACTACAGCATGGGGGCGGGCAATCTGAACCAGCTGAGCACTTGGAACACGGCCACCAACGGCAGTGGCACGGCACCCGGCAGCTTTGCGGCGGCCAACTGCATTTACCGGATAAGTAACCACGGCAGCGTCACCCACACGCTGGGAGCTAGCTGGGCGGTGAGCGGGCTTTACTCGGGGGTGGTGCTGGCGGGCGGCAACACGTTCGTCGTTCCCGCCGCCTTCGACTACACCGGGCAGCTGGACATGGATGCCGGCTCCACGCTCAACGACGCCAACCCCATCCTCACCAACATCAGCTTCGGGAAGCTGCACGCCAGCAGCACCGTCATTTATTCGCAAACTACGCCCTACGTGGTGCCGGCCGCGCCCACCGGCGGTTGGGGCAACCTGCTGCTGCGAAACTCGACCAAAACCCTCTCGTATGGCGACAATACCCGCGTGGAGGGCAACCTGACGCTCGAAAACGTGAGCAACTTTGCGGGCAACAACGACCCCGGCCTGGCCAACACCAGCATTGCCCTGAAGGGCAACCTGACGCTAACGGGCAGTGTTGCGTTTGCCGCCACGGGCCTGTGCGGCCTGGTGGCCACCCGCCCCAACCCCGGTGCCGTGCAGGTGCTGAATGGCAACGGCGCCACGTTGCGTTTGCGCTCGTTGACTACGCTGCCCAACACGGCGGGCCTGGCCCTGGCCCCCGGCACCACCGACGTGGTGCTGGGCGATGCCGTGCCCATTCCGCCCTACACCTTTGCCCAGGGCGGGGGGCTGTGGCTGGCCAACAGCACCGCGCTGAGCGTGGACAACAACACCCTGGCCTTTGCACCCGGCTCGGCGGCCCGCATCGAGAGCGACGCTACCCACTTGGGCACCCTTACGGGCAGCAGCGGCTCGAACCTGCTGCTGACGCGTAGCAGCCCCGGCGGCAGCGGCCCCGGCATCCTGCGCTTTACCGGCGGGGTGGGCACCCTCAACAACCTCACGCTCGACAGCCAAGGCGGCACCTCGGCCGCCGACAGCACCTTTGTGCTGGCCAGCTCGCTGATTGTGGGTGGCGCCCTGAGCCTGCCCAAGGGCCTGCTGAACCTGCCGGCCGGGGGCACGCTCACCGTGGGCGGCAGCCTGAGCACGGGCCGCCCGCGCCAGGCCCGGCTGCTGGGCTCGGTTACCTCCAACCTGGTATTTTCGGGCACCGGTGCCCTCGACACGCTGAGCTGGGTGCCCGCTGCCGCCCAGGTCTTCAACCTGAACCTGAGCCGCTCGGCCAACGTGCTGCTGCCCATTGCTTCGAGCCTGACGGTGAACGGCTTGCTCACCTTCACGCGGGGCTGGGTGAAAATGCTGCCTAGCCGGCGCTTGACGGTGGTGGCCGGGCAGCTGCCCACCGGCGGTGGGGCCAACAGCTTTGTCAATCGTCTCACCCTCTCGGCCGTGACCAACAACCTGACCCTGACGGCAGGCATCACCTTTCCGTTGGGCCTGGGCGGGCAGTACCGGCCCCTGACGCTGACGCTCACCGACGATGCCTTCGGGACGGCCGCCTACACCGCCGAACAGGTGGACGGGTCCCCGGCCAGCCGCCCCGTTGATGCGCCGCTGGTGCGGGTGTCGGGGGTGCGCTACTTCCGGGTGCTGCGCGAGCCGGGTGCTACCAGCACGCTGGGCAATGCCGAAATTACCCTTACCTACAACGCCACCAACGATTTGGTGAACGACGATAACAGCCTGCGCGTGGCTCACTCGGTGGACACCGGCAACGGCTGGGAAAGCCTGGGCGGTACCGGCAACACCACCACCATTACCTCGGATGTGCCCTTTGCTACATTTGGCGATTTCGCCCTGGGGGCCGAAGACGTCAATTTCAATCCGCTGCCCGTAACGCTGACGGCGTTTGCAGCCATTGCCCAGGGTACCGACGTGCAGGTGAAGTGGACGACGGCCAGCGAGCGCAACAGCGCCTACTTCGACGTGGAGCGCAGCACCACCGGCCAGCAATTCGAGACCGTGGGCCGCCGCCCGGCCGCCGGCAAC